>JASHQV010000253.1 GCA_030038955.1 Solirubrobacteraceae bacterium | reverse complement strand
GGTGTCAGCCGTCGGTGGCGGCCGGTTCAGGCCGCGGCGGCAGCGAGTTGGTGGCGGTGGAGCTTGGTGAGGTTGTGGGTTGCCATCAGCAGCCGCCATTCGGCCCTGACCGCGATCCTGCCTCTGCGGTGAAAGCGGGTGATCAACCGGTTGTGTTTGGTGTGCGCGAACACGGGCTCGATCATCTGGATCCGTTTGCGGTAGAGCTGTTTGCCGTGCTCTGCGGCGAGCACCGCTCGCATCCATGAGTACCGCCCGCCGGTCCAGCCGGGGCGGGGTTCGCTGCGGCCGCCTCGGTCCGGTGGGGCCAGCACCTGGATGTGCTTGTTGGCGATCACCTCGTCGAAGTGCTGCTCGTTCCAGTAGCCCGCGTCCGCGAGCGCGACCTCAGGACGCTCTGTGACACCGACTCGCTCAAGCTCTGTGGAGGGCGGTGGTGATCATCGGGTCGAGGTTGGAGAAGTCTCCCGGGGGTGTTGGTGATCTCCGCCGCGATCACGATCTGTCCCTCATCGACCACGACCTGGGCGTTGTAGCCCTGCACATAGCCGAGGTTTGCTTTCATCCGCTGGCTGTCGGGGTCGCTGACGCTGACCACATCGTCAGGCAGCTCGGGTGCCTTCCACGGGGTCGGACGCTTCCCCAGCCTGCGGCCATCCGTGGTGCGACCAGTCGCCCGGTAATCCTCATAGGCGCGGTTCGCGGCGAGCTTTGAGTCACGCTGCTCCTCCAACCGCCGGGCGGCGAGCAACAGCCGACCCTCACGTGAGCGGGAACCGGATCCCCCCGCGTCCAGCGGCGCTGCTCGAGCTGCCGGCGACCCTCACGCGTCCAGCCATCGCGTCCCTGGTGACGAGCGACGATCCGCTGCACATCAAACTCAAACCCATCATCGGAATCGTCGATCGGCTCTGGCATCAGCTCTGGCTCAGCCTGGTCGGCGGCCTGCCGTTCGCGGACGCGACGAAAGAACTCCGCCCGCCCCTCGCGCGTGCGCAACTGCTCAGGCAGCTCATCACCGCACCCCTCACCGTAGAGCTCGTCCTCGGCCGCATCGACCGCCTTGGCCTCGGCCAGGATCTCCCGCGCGATCTGCCCAAAATCACGGGTCGACTCACGACTCGCGTTCCCGGCCATCTTCGTCCCGTCGACAGCGACGACCCCAGGGCGGATCAAACCGGCCTGCGCGCACAACCCCAAAACCTGGCCGAACAACTCAGCCAGCGCGACCTCGTGGCGCTCCACGAACCGTGCGATCGTCGCGTGATCCGGCGTCTCCAGCATCACGATCGTCTTGAACGCCACATCCTCCACGCACCCACGCTCGATCGCCCGCGACGACCGGCTCCCGCGCGCGTACGCGTAGAGCAGCAACGCGACCATCATCGCCGGGTCATACGCCCGACGGCCCACCCCGTCAACGCGATACGCGCCATAGAACCCGGACAGATCCATCCCCGCGACGGCATCGAGCACGAACCACGCCAAGTGCCCCTCCGGCAACCAATCCCTCACATCCGGCGGCAACAAGAACGACTGATCACGATCACAACCAATGAAGTTCTGAGCCATCCCAGAATCGTCTTAAACCCCCCGGACGACACCGTAATTACGCGACACCCTCTCGCCAATGCGCAAGTCACGCCCTCAGAAAGTGGACGAACGAAAGCGCTCGCTATAAGGGTTCACTGGGCTGCTTGCTTACTGGCCCTCTTCAGGATCCCAATCGTCCGGTGGAACCGGGATTCCCAGCGACTCAAGTCGCCGGTCCCAATCGTCTATTACCGCAGTAGCAGCTGCGAAACGCTCGATGGCCTCTGTCACTCGCCGAGTCGGCTCCCTCAGGACGCGAGATACCTGGGCAACTTCTTTCATTGACTCGACCATCCCAGCGAGTCCGCCAAGACTCCCACGCGTGGTTGCTGCCAACCGACGCGTGATCTTGCCGAAGTCCTCACCCTCGGTCAGATTGTCGGATTCTGCCTCCATGCGACCGATTAGTACGTCGGTCCCAGCGCCGAACGCGCCGAGCGTTGTCACATATTCCTCGACCGCTTCGCCCAGGACTCCCGAGACCGAGTCCAGTCCTTCGGCATAGCGCGTTGCTACCTGCAGGCGACCACGCATGCCCTTTCCGGCCACATCGCTCCGCTGTGCCTCGGCCGTAGACTTCTGCGCTAGCTCGGCTAGGTCTTGCAGGCACCTTCCAACGGCCTCTACGGCCGCGACTAGGGAACCTTGGTGCTCTTCGGCCTCCGCGAGGACATCCACGAAGCCGCGGTCATCGGACACCTCCTCTGCTGGTGGCTCTGTCTCGGTGAAGTGGTCAGGATCCCCGGGTGGCGATCCCACAGCAGTCCAAACACGGGTCGCGGCGACGGGGTCGTATTCGCCCGCGAGGCCGACTTCCAACACGCGAAGCAGCTCGTCGCGAGCCTTGATCAGGCCAACCGGCGACCTACTGAATTGGATCGTGCGGATCGTGCTGACGTCAAACGGAAGCCTGCCGAACTCCCCGATCTGCACCGTAAGCTTCGCGCGTGTGTGTCGCAGTCCTAGCTCGTACATCACGTTCGGATTGGCATCAGTGAGGTCAGCGATCACTACATCGTCATCACGAAGCCGTCGGAAGATCTGATCAGTGATCTCGCCAGCTACGGCCAGATCGTCTGCCCGCACCGGCGACAGGCCCACGGCGCCACACGCGGGTTTGATGACATCTTCCATCAGCGTAAGTGCGTCTTCGTAGGCCTGACGCTCAGGCGTACCGAGCGCCCCGTGGCGATTCCCGATAGGTCCGATCACGAAAGAAGTAAGTGGCGTGGGCGCCGAGCCCCGAAGTAGGGGGCCGTCCG
>JASHQV010000252.1 GCA_030038955.1 Solirubrobacteraceae bacterium | reverse complement strand
GATCCCACACCTGCTGTCGCTGATCGAGGACCTCAGCTGGAACGGCACGGTCAAGGGGATCGACCAGATCCAGGCGCAGGAGCGCAAGCAGTACGGACCCGGCAACTACGTGCCGATCGTCGGCGTCGAGTACTGGACTTTCCGGCTGATGGTCGGCGCCGGCATCCTGATGTTCCTGATCTCGCTCGCCGGCCTGTGGCTGATGCGCACCGGAAGGCTCGAGCACAGCCGCCGCTTCCACCGCCTGGCGCTGCTCGGCTGCGTGCTCCCGATCCTCGCCAACTGGACGGGCTGGATCTTCACCGAGGTCGGACGGCAGCCTTGGGTGGTGTTCGGCCTGCTGAAGACCTCGCAGGCCAACTCACCGAACGTGTCGACGCTCGACATCGTGCTGACGCTCGCCGGCTACCTCGTGATCTACGGAATCCTGATCGCGGTCGGCGGCTGGCTGATGCTGCGCGAGGTGCGGCACGGCCCCGAGCCCGATCCACCCGAGGGCGACGGCGCCGGCGCGCCAAAGGCGCCCGCCCCCGGCCGTTCCGATCTCGTCCTCGCCTACTGACCGCAAAGGCAGGTTTCGATGCACACCGATCCGAGCTTCCTGCAGGGCCTCTGGTTCGTGCTGATCGGCGTCCTCTGGGCCGGCTACTTCGTGCTCGAGGGGTTCGACTTCGGAGTCGGCATGCTGGTCAGGGCGCTCGCCCGCGACGACGTCGAGAAGCGCATGCTGATCCACACGATCGGGCCCGTCTGGGACGGCAACGAGGTGTGGCTGCTGACCGCCGGGGGCGCGACCTTCGCGGCCTTCCCGAACTGGTACGCGAGCGCCTTCTCGGGCTACTACCTGGCGCTGTTCCTGGTGCTGGCGGCGCTGATCGTCCGCGGCGTCTCGTTCGAGTTCTGGGGCAAGGTCCCGTCCGCCCGCTGGCGCTCCGGCTGGGAGTGGGCGATGGCGATCGGCTCCGGGCTCGCGGCGCTGCTGTTCGGGGTCGCCTGGGCCAACTTCATCCACGGCGTGCCGATGGGGCCGGGTCACATCGTGCACGCGTCGCTGCTCGACCTGCTGCACCCGTACGCGCTGGTTGGCGGCCTGACCACGTTGACGCTGTTCTTCGCGCACGGCTCGAACTTCGTCGCGTTGCGCGTCGACGGCGAGCTGTGCGAGCGGGCCAAGCGATTCGCCGCGGCGGCTACGGCGGTGGCGGCTGCGCTCCTGCTCGTGTTCCTCGTGTGGACCGCGTTCGATCTGCACTTCGCCAGCGGTCGCGTCGTGCTCGCGCTGCTCGCGGGCGCCGCCGCCGTGGCGATGCCGTATGCCGCGCGGCGCTCCGAGCTGACGGGATTCCTGACGACGGCGGCGACGATCCTGCTGCTCACGGTCGTGCTGTGCGCGGCGCTGTATCCGAACGCGATCCCGTCGACGACCGCGCATGCCGATGACCTGACGCTGGCGGCCGCCGCCTCGAGCCACTACACGCTGATCGTGATGACGGTCGTGGCGGTCGTGATGGTCCCGATCGTGCTCGCCTACCAGGGCTGGACCTACTGGGTGTTCCGCCACCGGCTCGGCCGGGATGACTACGAGGGCCCGGTGACGCCGGTCGCGGTGATCGAGCATGCGCTCAGCGGCCGCGACGAGCATGCCGGGGACTCGGGGCCGCCGCTCGACAGCAGCGCGACGTGAGCGCCCGCGCTGAGCGGATCGACCGCCGGCTCGCTCGCGAGAGCGCCGCCGCGCGCCCGCACCTCTGCCTGGCAGGCGTGCTCGGCGTGCTCAGCGCCGGCGTGATCGTCGCCCAGGCGGCGATCCTCGCCCACCTGATCTCGGCGGCGGTGGAGCGACACGCGACCGTCGCATCGCTGCTCGGGGCGCTCACCGCCCTGGTGGCGGTGCTGCTGGCGAGGGCGCTGCTGTCGGGCGCGTTCGAGCTGTCCGGGCGGATCGCCGCCACCCGCGTGATGGCCGAGCTGCGGCTCCGGCTCGCGCGCCAGCTGCTGCTGCAGCGCCCCGGTCGCCGCGAGCACGAGCGCACCGGAGAGCTCGCCGCCGCCGCGGTCCAGGGCGTCGACGCGCTCGAGAGCTACTTCGCCGGCTACCTGCCGTCGTTCGTGCTGGCGGCCGCCGTCCCGCTGGCGGTGCTCGCGTGGGTCGTGCCGGTCGACCCGATCGCCGCGGTGGTGCTCGCGCTGACGGTCCCGATCCTGATCGTGTTCATGGTCCTGATCGGGCTCGGCGCCCAGGCGCGGACGCGCAGCCGCTGGCAGGCGCTGTCGCTGCTGTCGAGCCACTTCCTCGACGTCGTCCGCGGGCTCGACACGCTCCGTGCGCACCGGCGAGAGCGGCCGCAGGCGGAGATCCTGCGCGATGTTGGCGACCGCTACCGCCGGGAGACGATGGGCACGCTGCGGCTTGCGTTCCTGTCGGCGCTCGTGCTCGAGCTGTGCGCGATGATCGGCACGGCGCTGGTGGCAGCGACGATCGGCGTGCAGCTGACGAGCGGGCAGCTGACGCTCGACGCCGGCCTCACCGTGCTGCTGCTGTGCCCGGAGCTGTACGGACCGCTGCGCTCGGTCGGCCAGCAGTTCCACGCCAGCGCCGACGGCCTCGCCGCCGCCGCGCGCCTGCTGGAGGTGCTCGACGAGCCCGCCGCGACGGTCGAGCCGCCGGCGCCGCTGCCGGCCGGAGACCCGGCGACCGCGCCGCTGCGCTTTGAGCACGTCTCGTTCGCCTACCCGGACCGCCCCGGCAACGTGCTCGAGCGGTTCGAGCTCGAGCTGGCGCCGGGCGAGCTCGTCGTCCTGACCGGACCGAGCGGCGGCGGCAAGAGCACGGTCGCCAAGCTGGCGCTGCGCCTGCTCGAGCCGACCGGCGGACGCGTGTGCTGTGGCGACGTCGACCTGCGCGCCGTGAGCAGCAGCGATTGGCGCCGACGGGTGGCGTGGATCCCGCAGCGCGCGACGCTGTTTGCCGGAACGCTGGCGGACAACATCGCGCTCGCCGACCCCACGGCAACCAAGCAGCAAATCGCGAGGGCGGCCCACCAGGCCGCCCTCGATGGTCTCCTGGCGGCGCTTCCGGCTGGGCTCGACACGCGCATCGGCGATGGCGGGCGGATCCTGTCGGCCGGCGAGCGCCAGCGAGTCGCGCTCGCCCGCGCGTTCCTCTCCGGAGCGGCGCTGATCGTGCTCGACGAGCCGACGGCCAACCTCGACCGCGACGCGGCGGCGTCGATCGCCGCCGCGATCGAGCGGCTGGCGGTCGGCCGCACGGTGCTGCTGATCACCCACGACCTAAGCCTGCTCGCGCACGCAGACCGCGTCGTCGAGCTGGCCGACGGTCGCGTGACCAACCCCGACCTGGCGCTGGCGGCATGACCGCGCTCGCCGTGAGGCCGGGCGCATGAGTGCCGCCACCCGCAGCCTCGCCCACGCGAGCCGGCTGCAAGCCGGCGAGCGCCGGCGGTTCGCGCTGTCGACGGCGCTCGCGTTCGGCGCCACGATCGCGGCGACGGGGCTGCTCGCGACCTCGGGCTATCTGATCTCGCGCGCCGCGCAGCGACCGGAGATCCTCGAGCTGACCGCGGTGATCACAGCCGTACGGGCGTTCGCGGTGACCCGCGCGGGGCTTCGCTACGCCGAGCGGCTCGCGTCCCACGACCTCGCGCTGCGGGTGCTGGCGCGGCTGCGCGCGAGCTTCTACGCTGTGCTGGCGCCGCTCGGCGCCGGCGCGCTCGGGCAGCACCGCCGGGGCGAGCTGCTGTCCCGCTTCGTCGCCGACGTCGACGCGCTCCAGGACCTTTACCTGCGGGCGCTCGCACCGCCGATCGTGGCGCTGTTGATGATCGCCTCGGCGGCGCTCGCCGCGTGGCTGATGCTGCCGGGCGCCGCACTTGTGATCGCCGGCGGCTTGGTGGCCGCCGGCGTGCTCGGGCCGCTGCTCGCCGGGCTCCTGTCGGCTCAGGCGGGTCGCCGTCAGGCGCCGGCGCGGGCCGCGCTCACGGCCGAGCTGGTCGAGGCGCTCGATGGCGGCGTCGAGCTGGCGGTCGCGGGGCGCGGGCCGGACCGGGTCGCGCGGCTGCGGGGGCTGAGCGACCGGTTGACTTCGATCTCCCGGCGCGACGCGCTGGCGGCCGCGGTCGCGACCGTGATCGGCTCGGCGCTGGCGGGGCTGACGATCGTCGCGGTGCTGCTCGTCGGGATCCCCGCCGTCCACGGCCACGTGCTCGCGGGGGTGCTGCTCGCCGCGGTCGTGTTCATCGCCTTCGGTGCGTTCGATGCGCTCACGCCGCTGCCGGCGGCAGCCCGCTCGCTGCGGGGCTGCGCCGAGGCCGCGATGCGGCTCGACGAGCTCGCCGCCCTGCCCCCGGCGGTGTCCGACCCGGTCGCGCCACGGCCGCTGCCGGTGGCGGACGCCGCCGAGCTCGTGCTCGGCGGCGTCCGCTTCCGCTATCCGGACTCTCCCGAGTGGCAGCTCGACGGGGTCGACCTGCGACTCGCGCCGGGCTGCCGGGTGGCGCTGACTGGGCCGAGCGGCGCCGGCAAGTCGACGCTCGCCTCGCTGCTCGTGCGGTTCGCGGACCCGACCGAAGGCTCGATCACGCTCGGCGGCGTCGATCTCCGCGAGCTAGCGCTCGACGACGTTCGCCGCACGGTCGTGCTGTCCGCCCAGGACGCCCACGTGTTCACGACGACGATCCGCGAGAACCTGCTGCTGGCCCGCCGCAGCGCAAGCGAGCCGGAGCTGTGGGAGGCGCTGCGGACCGTGCAGCTGGCGGACTGGGTCGCGTCGCTGCCGGACGGCCTCGACACGCTGATCGGCGAGGACGGCGACCTCGTCTCCGGCGGCCAGCGCCAGCGGATCGTGCTCGCCCGCGCGCTCATCGCCGACGCCGCCTTCCTGGTCCTCGACGAGCCGACCGCGCATCTCGACCCGGACACCGCCGAGTCGCTGCTGCATGCGGTCGACCATGCCGCCGGCGCCCGCGGCGTGCTGGTGATCTCGCACCGGCCCGAGGGGCTCGAGCAGTTCGACGTGCGGCGGCTCGAGCGCGGGCGCCTGCAGACGGCATCGCATGTGCGGACATGAGCTCCCGGGGCGGATCGCCGCCGCCTGGCGCGGCGGCGATCCGCCCCCCCGCTCAGCCGAGCAGCTGCCGCACCTGCCGGGCGATCTCCAGATCCTCCCGCGCGGGTATCACGAGCGTGCGTGCGGCCGCGCCAGCGGCGCTCACATCGGCCTCTCCAGCTACCTCGTCGTTGCGACGCGGGTCGAGCGCCAGCCCGAGGAAGCCGAGCCCGTCGAGGGCGCCAGCGCGGATCGCGGCCGACCGCTCGCCGACGCCGCCGGTGAACACGAGCACGTCGAGCCCGCCGAGCGCCGCCGCCATCGCCCCGATCCCCGACCGCAGCCGGTGCAGGTAGACCTCGAGCCCGAGCCGGGCGCGGTCGTCGCCGGCATCGGCGCGCGCGAGCACTTCGCGCATGTCGGCGGTGCCAGCGAGCCCGAGCAGCCCCGCCTCGTGCTCGAGCACCTCCGCGAGATCCTGCTCCTGCAGGCCGGTGCGCTCGAGCAGCCACAGCAGCATCCCCGGGTCGACGCTGCCCGAGCGCGTCGCCATCACCAGCCCCTCCAACGGCGTGAACCCCATCGTCGTGTCGACCGAGTGGCCGCCGGCGATCGCGCACAGCGAGGCGCCGGCGCCGAGGTGGCAGCTGACGATCCGCAGGTGGGCGGGGTCGCGCGGCGGTCGGGCGGGGTCGCGCCGCTCGCGCGGCGCGACCCCGCCCACCTGCGGCTGCACGCGACCGCCCAGCAGCTG
>JASHQV010000251.1 GCA_030038955.1 Solirubrobacteraceae bacterium | reverse complement strand
GCCGGGGAGGTCGTCGACGGTGCTGCAGTTGATCCGCTTGGGATCGCGAGCGTACAGCCCATAGGCGCCGATCAGCAGCATCCAGCCCGGCATCGCAGGCAGCGCGAAGGCCAGCAGCAGGCCGAGGTCGCGCCGACCAACGATCGCTCCCGCGATCGCCAGCGCCGCCAGCAGCGAGGCACAATCGGCTGCCGCCAGCAGCCGCCTGAGGAGCGCCTCGCGGCGGCGGCGGCGGCCGCGCAAGAACGTCTGCGAAACCGGCCGCACGGCGGTGGCCGGCAGCTGCTCAGCGGCCGCCGCCGCCGCCGCCGTCGCACGAGCCAACGCTCGGATCGATTCGGAGTTCCGCATCCGGTTTCCGACCAACGGGAGGGCGGTCGAATTCCTTCCGGCTAGAAGTTCGCCACGACAGGGGTCGTTGGTAGCTCGATCATGCAGAGAGCAACCGACAGCCCAGCCACGTACGGCGCCTCGAACGGCGCGCCCGAGACGCCGCCGCCGGAGACGCCGCCGCCCGAGGCGCCGTCGGAGACCGAGGGCCGAGACACCGAGAGCCGAGAGATATACGTCGCCAGCCGGGAGCCATACGTGCCCCGTGTGCCGGCTTCGCAAGGCGACCGTGTGCCGGCTGCGCAAGGCGACCAGCATCCGACCAGGACGGACCCGGCCGGGGACGCCACACGCCCACGCGTCGACGCGCTCACGGCGGTGCTCCGCTATCCGCTGCTGCTCCTGATCCCGGTGGTGATCCTGGCGGCGGCGGCGTACGCGCTCGTCCGCCAGCACCCGACGACCTGGACGGCCGAGGCGCAGGTGCTGATGCAACAGCCCGCGCCGACCAGCTCCGCGGCGCTCCCGGGGGTCGTCCAGGCGGAGCTGTCGCTGGCGCCGGTGTACGCGCGTGAGCTCGACTTCGACCCGGTGGTGGTGCCGCTGGCGCAGCACTTCCACATGGCGCCAGGCGCAGTCGCGGCGGATCTGTCCGCCACGCCCGTGCCGAACAGCCCGATCATCCGGATCGACGCGAGCGCGAGATCCTCGCGTACGGCGATTGCGCTGGCCAACGACGCAGCGACGAAGCTGTCGGCGTTCGTCAGCACGCAAGTGCAGAGCACCGCTGGCAACAGCAGCCTGCTGCTGCGCTATCAGCAGGCGTCAGCGGCGTACGAGTCCGCGCTCACGCACGAGCGCCGGATGGTCGCCGCTCACTCCGCCCGGAGCCCGGCGGTCGTCAAGGCGATCGCCGCCGCCGATGTCGCCCAGCTGCGCCAGCGCGTGCTCGCAAGCGAGTACCAGTCGCTGACCGGCCAGGGTCCGACGTCGCCCGGGCTCGGCGTGTTCCAGCGTGCCACCGCCGCGTCCAGCAACCAGCGCTCGAACCTGGAGATCTATCTGTTCGCCGGAGTCCTCGCGGGGCTCGTGATCGGCGTCGCGCTGGCGACGCTGGCCGCCAATCGCGGCAGGCCGCGGACCGCCCTGGCATCGTGAGCGCCGGCGGACCGCCGGAGCTGGCGGCGGCGGTGGTCGGGGTGCTCGTGCTCGCCGCCGCGCTCTACCTGGTGTGCACGGCAGAGCCGGTGTGGATCTTCACGCTGGCGATCGTGCTCAGCCCGATGTCGGGCAACTGGAAGTACCTGGGTCTCCCCGGCCCGGCGGCGCCGGACCGGCTGCTGTTCGTGATCGGGGTCGTGGTCGTGCTGTTTCGCGCCTATGTGTTGGGCGACCTGCCCCGGCCACGGTTCCGCGGCGCACATGTGGTGATGGCGCTGGCGCTGGTGTTCGCCGCCGGCTCAGCGATCATCTCGCACTCGCTGCTGCAGAAGGGGCCCGGGCTGCTGCTGCTAGAGACGTTCGGCGTGCTCCCGTTCATGACCTTCTGGCTTGGCCCGGTGGTGTTCCCGACCGCCCGCGAGCGCTCGATCCTGCTGGCCGCGCTGGTGATCCTCGGTGGCTATCTGGGGCTGACGACGCTGTTTGAGACGCTGCACCTGGACGCGCTCGTGTGGCCCCGGTACATCCTCAACCCGGCGGTCGGCCTGCAGTACGGTCGTGCCCGCGGACCGTTCGCGGACGCGGTCGCCAACGGCGTCGGGCTGTACGTGGGGGCGGTCGCCGGCGCGATCGCCGTGCACCAGTGGCGCCGTCGGCGCTGGCAGATGCTGGCGGGGCTGATCGCCGCGCTGTGCCTCGTCGGCACGATCATGACGCTGGAGCGCTCCGTGTGGATCGCCGCCGGCGCGGCGACGGTGGTCGCGCTGGTGAGCGCGCGCGGGACTCGCCGGCTGGCGCTGCCGCTGCTGGCGAGTGTCGCCGCAGCGGCAGCGCTGACGATCGTCGCGGTCCCGGGGCTGCACGGGAACGTGAATCAGCGGCTGCACTCGCCCGAGTCGATCTACGACCGCGAGAACGTGGAGCGGACCGCGCTCAACATGCTCGAGGCGCGCCCGCTCGCCGGCTTCGGCTGGGGCCAGTACCAGGCCGACCACCTGCCGTACATCCAGGAGAGCGCGAACATCCCGCTGACCGGCACCAACATCGATCCACACAGCGTCTACCTGGAGTACGCCGCCGAGCTCGGGCTCGTCGGCAGCTCGCTGTGGCTGCTCGCGGTGCTGCTGGGAGCGGGCGGCACCACGCTCGTTCGCGTCCCCGCCGAGCTCGAGCCGTGGCGCCAAGGGCTGGTGGCGCTGGTGGTGTTCTTCCTGATCGGCGAGTCGGCGGTCCCGCCGACCGTGTTCGTGAACGCGTCGCTGTGGCTGTGGGCGGGCGTGGTGGCGGTCGGCCGCTACCAGCCACTGCCGGCGGCGGAGCCGCTGCGAAAGCGGCTCACGGACTTGCGGAGCCGTGCCGCAGACGCATCCGCAACACCTCCGGGTATTCCCCAGGGGACGTACTCGAGCAGGTCGTAGGGGACGACGCCCGTCGTCGGGCCACTCGCCAGCTGGACACGGCGGCAGCCTCCCAACCAGCGGAGTCTGTCGCCGTCTCGCGGGAAGTTTCGTGGGGCCGCCTGCGTTGGTACCGGTTCGCCACCGAGTCCGTCGGCGCCAAGCAGACCCCCCGGACGGGCGGCACCAGCAATCAATGCACTATGTCGTCGAGATCGGTACTCATCACAGGGGCTGCAGGTTTCATCGGATCCCACTTGGCAGACCGCTGTCTCAGCATGGGATGGCGCGTCATCGGGGTCGACGGATTCACCGATTACTACTCGCCGCACCAGAAGCGCTCGAACATAGCGGCGGCCTGCGCAGATCCGAACTACACGCTGATCGAGGATGATCTTCTCGATATCGACCTCGACACGGCACTCGCTGATGTGTCGGTGGTGTTTCATCTCTCCGCTCAGCCAGGAGTGCGCTCGAGCTGGGCTGATTTTCCAACCTACACTCGGCAGAACCTCGACGCGACTCAACGACTGCTGGCCGCCACACGAGGGCGGCAGATACACCGAGTTGTCTTGGCATCGTCCTCATCCATCTACGGCAATGCCGAGACGCTGCCAACGGCCGAGGACGTTGCGCCGCAACCAGTCTCCCCATACGGCGTCACCAAGCTGGGCGTAGAGCATCTCGCCGGCGTCTACTGGCGCTCCTTCGGCGTGCCGACCGTGTGCCTTCGGTACTTCACCGTGTATGGACCGCGCCAGCGCCCGGACATGGCCTTCCATCGGTTGATCTCAGCTCAGCTTGCGGGTCGGCAGTTTGACGTGTTCGGAGATGGCCTACAGACGCGCGACTTCACGTTCGTCTCCGATGCGGTCGCTGGTACGCTCGCTGCCGCCGAGGTCGGGCGACCTGGATCGGCGTACAACATCGGTGGGGGATCGCGGTTGTCGCTCAGGCGGGTACTCGAGACCCTCGCCACGATCACCGGACAGCCGGCCCGCTGCCGAACCGTTGCCCGGCAGCCCGGAGACGCACGCCATACCGCTGCCGACATCCGACGTGCGCGTTCCGACCTCGGCTTCACGCCAGCCCACGACTTCGAGAGCGGTCTGCACGCCCAGGTCGAATGGCATCGCGCGAGCACGAAGGTCCTGAGCCCAGCCGCCGCTGCGTGAGCTCACACCGCCACAGCGTCGTTGCGAGTACAGGTGTTGCCCGGCCGCCGGCTGCGCAGCCACGCATCGCTCCCTCCGCTCCGGACGTGTCGCGGCAACGCCCTCCGCAAGGTGCTGGGGACCCCAACCCTCCGCAACGTGCCGCGAGCCCCAAGATAGCGATGATCGCATGCCTGGCGCCACCCGCCTATAGCGGCGCAGGAACTCAGGCCCTGGCCCTTGCGGTCGGATTGCAAAGCCAAGGTGTGAAATCGGAGCTCCTGACGTACAACCGAGTGCGCGCACGCCGCGTCGAGGTGATCGAAGGAGTGACTGTGCGACGGTGCGGTGGTGAGCGGCTCGTCCGAAGGCTTCCGTACGCCCTCCGGGACTGGAGTCGCCTGCTGATCTTCACGATCTGGAGTGGAGCTCGGCTCTCGGTAGGGCATTACGACGTCTACCACGTTCACGGCAATTACCTGTACGCCCTACCGGCGGCAATTCTCAGTCGTCTACGGAAAGTGCCGCTCATTGTCAAGGTTACCCTGCTGGGCGACGACGACGCCGAGACACATGCTCGTCGGGGCCGTGGACCTGTGTCACTCGGGTGGCTGTTCAACTTCTCCAGTCGGAACGCCAGCACGCTGATAGCCACTAACGAAGAGGTCGCGCGTCGTCATCAAGTCCATTTCCCAGACGTTCCGGTCGCTGAATTTTCGAACGGCGTCGACGTTGCGCGGTTTGCTTTCAGCTCGGCGGCGCGAGCTTCCGGACGTCGCGCCCTCAGGATCGACGACGACACGTTCGTCGCCCTGTTCGTCGGCTATCTACAAGCGCGCAAGGGGGTCACCGAGCTTCTAGAGGGATGGCTGCAATTCGTTGAGAGCCGCCCAGCCGGCGCGCCGAAAGTCGCGCTGCTGCTCGCCGGACCGGATCAGGACTTCAGCCCGGAGTTCTCCTCTCGGGCTGCCGACCTCGCGAGCTCAGCGAGAGCAAAGCAAGCCGGCGTGCGGGTGCTCGGTCACGTTCCCCCAGAGCGGATGCCACAGACATATGCGAGCGCAGACGTGTTCGTCCTCCCAACGAGCGGGGAAGGTATGCCCAACAGCCTGCTGGAAGCTCTGGCCGCCGGCCTGCCCGCGCTTGCCACCTCAGTGCCGGGAGTGGTCGACGTGCTCGCAGACGAGCCGGACAGCGTGCTGGTCGCTCGGGCGTCGGCGTCCGAGATCGCGCAGGCCTTGTCGCGCTTCGCATCCCGGCTCGACGCAAGCACCAACGGCGCCCGCCCGTCGCGGCTGCCGGCACGCTACTCGCTGGCGCACACGGCCGAGCGATACCGCGCGCTCTACGAAGCGCTAGCCCATAGCTGATCGTGCGCGTTCCCGAACCGCCACAAGAGCTGCTGTGTGATGCTGTCACGCTGTCCGACCTCGCGCGCGAGCACGGCTTGGACCTGATCGGAGCCGATCGGGAAGTCGTTGCCTTCGGCACCCTCACGACCGTCTCCGAGCACCGGGACCGCCTGCTCACGTACGCCACGTCGCGCTCCTATGCCGCCCAGTTCGCCCGCACCGACATCGCGTCGTGCGTGATCCACAGATCGCTGGTCGAAGAGCTGCCGCCGGATCGATCGGCGCTGGTGACGTCGAAGAGCGCGGCCGACGCGTTCTACACGATCTTCTCAGATCTCGTCAGGCACCACGACTGGTCACCGTTTCCGGCGCACCGCGGAGCGTCCACGACGATTGCCGCGAGTGCCGTGATCCACGAGCCAGTGGTGATCGGCGACGGTTGCGTGATCATGGACAACGTCGTCGTCCTTCCTCGCACCTACATAGGAGATCGAGTGGTGATCAAGCCGAACAGCACGATCGGCGGCGACGGCTTCCAGCTCAGCACGATCGGCGGTCACCGCCGGCTCGTCCCGCATGCTGGCGGCGTGCTGATCGACTCCGACGTCACGATTGGATCGCAGACCTGCGTGGACCGGGGGCTCTTTGGCGACATGACGGTGGTCGGTCCTGATACCCACATCGACAACCTGGTCTACGTCGCGCACGCCGTGCGGCTCGGGCGGGCGTGTGTCGTCGTCGCCTGCGCGGAGATCTCCGGGAGCGTCACGGTGGGTGACTCCGCGTGGCTCGGACCGCGCAGCGCAGTCAATCCAGGCCTTCGCATCGGCGAGCACGCAATGATCGGAACGGGGTCCACGGTCGTTTCCGATATCCCGCCCCACGCGGTCGCGTTCGGGTGCCCAGCGCGCGTGCGCGGCTGGCGGTGTGCCTGCGAGCAGCGCCTGGAGGTCGTGGACGGGCACGCAGAGTGCTCGCGGTGCGGTTCGCGCTTTGAGCTGCTCGACGACCGCGCGGTTCCCGTTTGACCGCGACACGCCGGCGTCACCTGCGCCTCCTCAACCAGGCTCTGACCAGCCTGGAGCTCGACCTGTCCGGCGCTCGACTCCTGACCGAGGCGGCCACCGGCGCATACGCTGCGACGCCGGTCATGGGAGCGCTGGCAGGTGGCATCGTCCACGCGATCTCGCGTGACTCTCGCGATGCCTCCGCGGCGCAAGGCGTCGAGGAGGTACGAGAGCTGGCAGCGCTCGCTGCGCTGCGAGACGATGCGATCCGCTTCCACGCCGATCGCAGCTCACTGCCACACGACTTGGACATCATCGCCAACTCGGGCCACGTGCGCCCAGTCGACCGCGAGCTGATCGACAGGCTCGGACGCTTCGGGGCGGTGTCGGCGATGTTCGAAGCGTGGGAGCTACGCCCCGGCGAGATCGACCTCGCTGCATGCCGGGACCGAGGCGTCCCCGTCGCGGGCGTGTGCGAGGACTTCGAGGACCTGCGGGTGTTCTCCTCGTGCGGCGCGCTGGCCGTCAAGCAGTGCTTCGAAGCAGGCCTGGAGGTGACCGGCAACACGATCGTCGTCGTCAGCCACGATGCCTTCGGTGACGTCATCGCCGGGGCGTTGCGAAGAAACGGCGCCGACGTGATCGCCGTCCCCAGCGCAGGAGCTCTGGAGATCGACAGCATCCGCCTGGCAGATGCGCTGATCGTCGCGGACTACCGTGCTGAGGACCCGGTTCTGGGCGGGGCGCGCGGCCCCTCGCCGGCGGCGATTGCGCGGGCCAACCCTGATCTCGTGATCGTCCAGTTCGTGGGCCCGGTCGACGTGGCGTCGATTTCGGCAGCAGGACTGCGGCTGCACCCGGGACGTCAGCTCAGCGCTCGCCAGATGGCGGCGACGCTGGATCGACTTGGGCCCAGGCCAGCGATCTTCCTCAACGCCGCCGGCCTCAAGGTTGGCGAGCTCCTGTGGAGGCAGCGACGTTTCAAGCGGCCGTTTGGCCGCTTCGAGAGCCTGGTTCAGACCATCGACGTGACCCGCTGACCGCCGGCTCGCACGGTCGATCCGCTGATCGGCGTCTCCGATGCCCCGTCGTCGCTCGCGTCCGAGCCAAGGAACGCCCCGCACCACTCCTCCAGCGACAGCAGCGACCAGATCAGCAGGCGGCGGTTGACTCGCCCCTCCAGGTGGTCGTCGACCATTCGCAGGACCGCTTTCCGATCGAGGAATTCGAAGATGCGCGCATCGCCGTGAAGGCGCCGCCGGACGTAGTCGATGCTCTCCCCCCGGAACCAGCTTGCATCTGGCGCCGAGAATCCCTGCTTCTCCAGTCTCGTGACCTCGTCTGGAACGTGGCGACGCATCGCTTGGCGCAGGATCAGCTTCCCGTCACGGGTTCGCCGGTAGTAGCGCTCGATCTTGTTCCCGGGATCGTTCTCGTTGAGGCGCACGACGTCCTCGAGGTTGCCGAGCTTGAGGCTGACAGGAACGCGCTGGGCAAACGCCACGAGATCGTTGTCCAGGAACGGGACCCGCGTCTCCAGGCTATGCGCCATCGACAGCTTGTCCTCGACCACGAGCAGACCGTGGAGGAACGTCTTCGCCTCGAAGTACAGCGAGTAGTTGATGTAGTCCTCCGGCGTGTGCACGGAGGCTGTCCGCCCGGAGAACACATCGCGAAAGATCTGTCGTGGCGAGACGCCCGCCACCGCGTTCGATACCGGGCGTAGCACGTCGCGAAACGACTCCTCCGGGACCAGCCGCTGCCAGAAATCGAAGTACTTCTCGGCATAGTGGTCGAAGTCGCGGTTGACCGCACCCTTGTAGTACCGCCACGGGTACCCGCCGAACGTCTCATCGCCTCCGGCTCCGGAGAGCACAACCGTGGCGAACTTGCTCGCTAGCTGCGCGGCGTAGAAGTTTGGGTAGCTCTGGCCGACGCGCGGCTCCTCGAGGTGCCAGGCGAGCCTCGGCATCACCCTCTCCATGTCGCCCGGCTTCAGGACCATCTCGTAGTGCTCCGTGCCGCACAGATGAGACATCGCCTCCGCGCGCGAGCGTTCGTCGAAGCCAATCTCCAAGCCAGACGCCGTGTGTAGATCAAACCCGACGGTGAAGGTGCAGAGCCGTCCGAGCTGTTCACTGGCGATCGCGGTAATCGACCCGGAATCCATGCCTCCGCTCAAGTAGGAGCCGACCGGGACGTCGGCTATCAGCTGACGGCTGACCGCTTGACCAAAGAGACGGTCGAGCTCCTCCACAACCTCGCGGACATCGCTCCCGGCCAGATCCTCCTCGAACTCGAAGTCCCAATAGCTCATTGGGCTCGGCCGTGACCGGTCGCCGACGACGAACCGAAGCCACGAGCCCGCAGGAAGCATCCGCACGTCACGAAACAGCGTGCGGCTCGTGAAGCAGTTTTGGAAGCACAGGTACTCCGCGAGAGCCTCCTCGTCCAACGCAGGAGCCAACGATGGATGCTCGAGCATCGCCTTGATCTCGGATCCGAACAGCACTTGGGTGCCTCTCACGGCGTAGTACATCGGCTTGATTCCATATCGGTCACGCGCCAACGT
Source organism: Solirubrobacteraceae bacterium (assembly GCA_030038955.1). GTDB lineage: Bacteria > Actinomycetota > Thermoleophilia > Solirubrobacterales > Solirubrobacteraceae > Palsa-465. Next base: position 15,121 of record JASHQV010000251.1, on the reverse strand, counting down.
CAGCTCCCGCCGCTGCCGATCCCACAGTGCGAAAGCGAACATCCCGTTGAAGCGGCCTAGCGCATCCATGCCCCACTCGGCAAGCGAGTTGAGAACGACCTCGGTGTCGGTCCGAGAGTGAAACTCGTGGCCGAGCGCCTCGAGCTCCGCACGCAGCTCGTTGAAGTTATAGACCTCGCCGTTATACGAAAGCGCGAAACGCCCGTCTGCCGTCACCATCGGCTGATGTCCAGCTGCGGACGGATCGATGACCGCCAATCTGCGATGACCGAGCCCGACTGGGCCTTCGCAGAAGTAGCCTTCGCCATCCGGTCCACGGTGAGCGATCGCATCTGCCATCGCCCGGACGGTGCCGACCGCGACAGGCGCGCCGGTCAGATCGAGGACACCTGTTACGCCGCACACAGGTCTATTCCCAACGCTTACGTGCGATGATCGTGATGCCCGAGTCCTGGATCTTCTCGCGCTCGATCTCCAGTCCCGCCTGCTCGCACCAGGCTCGCACCTCCGAAGGGGACTGACGATGGGCATTCGCCGGAGCGAACCAGTCGTAATTGATGTGATGCATCTCGTCGAATGACAGCTCTTCGCCGAAGAAGGCCTTGAGCACATGCCAGTAGAAGAATCGCTGCACGTCTACGCGACCGGCCGAGATCCCCAACAGCTCTATATCCGCCGGGATGTCGAGCTCGACGTGCAGGCGCCCGAGCGCCTCACCGAGCTTCGAGATCGGCTTCACGGCCTCCCACGCCTGCTCGGGCGTCATCGCTTGCAGCTGAGCGCGGACGTAATCATCGGTGAACTCCCGGATCGGGCCTTTGCGCCGATACACGTAGAACATGAATCTCCCCCCCGGCCGCAGCAGCGATGCGAGCGCCAACAGCGCTTCGCGAGGTGAATCGGTGTGATGCAGCACGCCCTCGGAGAAGATCACGTCGACGGAAGCGGGCGCAAACGGCAGCTTCGTGATATCGGCCTGCATGAAGGCAGCGCTCAGTCCGCGCTCCGAGAACCGAGCCGTCGCGACGTCAACCGCCGCTGAAATATCAACGCCGATGTATCGCGCACGTGCCAGCACATCTCCGAACAGCTCGACTGCTGACATGGCAGCGCCGCAGCCCGCATCGAGCACAATCGGGCTCTCCGGATATGCGCTCCAAAACGAAGCCCGCTCGATGTCGCCATACCGCTCGATCAGCCACTCACGCATGCGCGTCAGGCTGGTCGCTGACTCGTACGTGTCGCGCTGATGCCACTTGAAGCCAAAGATCCCTGACGTCTGCGCCTGCGACGTCGATGCGATTCTCGACTCTCGTAGGACGCCGCCATCGAGGACGTAGTCCGTCCCGAGCAAGTTCATCGTCTGTCCTTGGGCGATCGCGTCGCGGCCCAGAAGCTGCCAGAGCCAGCTGGGCATCGCCGTCGACTTAGAGGTGGTGTAGCTCATCGATGACGTACTCGTAATCGTCAGCGGTCATGTTGTTGTGAAGAGGCAAGGCCATCGTCTGACGCTCGAGCTGCGCAGCGACAGGGCACGAGCCACGGGAGTCGCGGTAGGCCCTCAGCTCTGTCACCGCATGCGTACCTGGGCGGGTGCTGACGCCTCGCTCTTGCAGCCGCGTCATCAGATCATCGCGCGGGGCTGGGGCATCCTCGGCCACGACAGTCACGTATGACTGCCAGGCGTGTCCGTAACCGTCTCGGACAGTCGGTGGCCGCAACCATTCAATCGATGCGATCTGATCGCTGTACCACCTCGCCCAGCGGCGTCGCTCGGCCGTGAATCGCTCGAGCTTCCCGAGCTGCACCAAACCCACCGCCGCTTGCAGATCCGTCAATCGATAGTTGAAGCCGACCTCGTCAAACTCCGGCAGCTCGAAAGGTTGGGGTCCGCGGTGGCGATCCTCCTCAGAGATGCCAGCCCCGTGATTGCGTAACGTCCTCGCGTGGTCCGCAAGCGGCGCAAGGTTCGTCGTGATCATGCCGCCCTCGCCGGTCGTGATCGACTTGCGGGGGTGAAATGAAAAGGCCGCTGCGTCACCGAGGCCACCAGCGGGTCGCCCGCGGTAGCTCGCCCCTGCGGCACAGGCGGCGTCTTCCAGCACGAACACGTCTTCGCCGACGATGCTGCGGATCGCATCGGTGTCGGCGCACAGCCCGAACAGATGGACGGGAATCACGGCCCGCGTCTTCGCGCTCAGGCTCTGCGCCACCAGCTCTGGAACGATGTTGTACGTGTAGGGGTCGACGTCGACGAACACCGGCGTCGCGCCGCAGTACCTCACGACGTTGGCGGTGGCGACCCAGGTGAACGCAGGGACGATCACCTCGTCGCCCTGCCCAATGCCCCTTGCAGCCAAGGCGAGATGGAGCGCCGTGGTGCATGAGCTCGTTGCGATCCCATGTTGCACGCCGTGCTTACTGGCGAATGCTCGCTCGAACGCCGCCACCTTGGGGCCTTGTGTCAACCATCCGCTGAGCAGCGGCTCCCGACATGCCTCCCACTCCTCGTCTCCGAGCTTCGGCGCGGCGATTGCAATTGCTCGCCTGCTCTGTTCGAGCTGACTCACGCGACCTCCAGTCCGAGCTGCGCACGGCGCAGATCGACCGCGTCCTTGTGCGACCGGCGCCACTCCTCCACGCGCCTGAGCCCTTCCTCGAGGCCAACGCTCGCACGGAAGCCGATCTCCTCCTCGGCTCGGATCGTGGAGCCGATTCGGTTCTTCACGAACGTCAACCCTCCTGACTCATACCGAACCTCGACATCGGAGCCGGTGATGCGGAGGAGCATGTGCGCGAGCTCCTCGATGCTCGTCCGAACCCCATTGCCGACGTTGTAGAAGCGATCGCACGTGTCAGCACGCATCGCGCAGACGTTGGCGGTCGCGCAATCGGTCACATATACGAAGTCGTAGGCCTGACTGCCGTCACCGTATATCGTCAGCGGCTCGCCGCGATCGATCGCATCGAGCATCCGCATGATCACCGCGATGTATGCACCTCGATAGTCCTGGCGCGGCCCGTAGACGTTCATGTATCGCAGGCCCACGTACGGAAGCCCGTAGCGCTGGTGCATCGCTCGGCACATCGCCTCGCCGGCGACCTTCGTCGCGCCGTAGAAGTTCTCGAAGTTGAAAGGGTGCTCCTCGGTCATCGGCTCTTCGACGGCGTCCCCGTAGACCGACGCGGATGACGAGAACACCAATCGCTCGACACCGTTCGCGAGGCACGCCTGAAGGACGTTGAAGGTCCCGCGAATGTTCACGTCGAACGCGCTCTGCGGATACTCGTAGCACTGCAACAGCCACAGAGCCGCAAAATGGAACACCCCGTCAGCGCCCTCGAGCGCCGCGTTCAGGATGTCCGTCTGGCAGATGTCCCCACCGGCCTCGAAGATCCGCACGCGGGGGTCCGCCAGCGCTTCGGCTAGGTTGTCTCGGGTTCCTCGGGCGAAGTTGTCGTAGATCATCACCTCGCCGACGTCTTCCTGAAGAAGAGCCTCAACGGTGTGCGAGCCGATCAGCCCGGCGCCGCCGATCACTGCGAATCGTTTGCCGCGGATGTCCAACTAAGAGACTCCTCTCTGAAGTCGTTCAACCAGGCCGCGCGTCGCCGGCGGCCCAGACGTTCGCGTACCAACGCCCAGCGAAGCCGGATCCTTGCGCCTGAGTAGCAGAGAGGCTCAGGACTGCCTCTCGGACGCTCGGGGTTGCCGGTCGGCAGTCGGCTTCCGCCGCGAGCTCAAGCCGTCCGCGGCCGCAGCCGATCGGCGACGCCGCTGGATGCCGCAGATGCCGATGCCGCTGAGCCCCGACGACCACGCCGCCGGCTCCAGACAGACGTCTCGCGCATGCTCGTGTGCGACGCAACGTCCAGCGGATTCACGGCCGGCCTCGCCGCGTCCGGCGCGATCGCCGCGATCGAGCTCTCGCCTGGCTGGCGGTCGTCAACGCGGGCGCGCTCGGAGACCGAATAGACGACGTAGCTTGGGTTGGCGAAGCGCCGTTGGAGCCGCGTGAACGCGGGCGAACGCGAGCCAGCCTGCGAAAGCGCATGACGACGCTCGATCACAGTATCTACGGCGTACCTCCCGATGATCTCGTCCATGTGGCTCGGGTCTACCAGTGGATAGCGCAGAAAGAACCAGTCGAAGAAGCCCCGGGAGTCGCCTCGCAGCGACGGCGAGCCGTTGTACATCGCGGCACGCACCGACTTGTAGGCGTGGACCGCATACGCGTCGGTGACATCCACAAACAACGCGGTGCCGCCGCCAGCGGCGCTCACTCGCTCGAGCACGTCTCTGAGGTCACGGCGCAGTCCAACGAAGTATGGTCGCCGGCGACGTAGAACGCTGAAGTTGCCGACGTAGAGCACCACTTCGTACAGAGCCGCCAAGAGGATCGCGAGGACGAGGGCGCCGCCACGAGGCAGGCTCCAGAACAGGAACCACGTGGCCGGCAGCGCAAACTCGAGGTAGCGCTCCGACTCGCCGAGCACCCTTAGGAACCCACCCGACGTCGCAATCCACCCAACCGAGCCCGCGACCGTGAACGCCAGCGCGGCGCTCCTGGCGGCACCGAGCGAGGGTTGCGCGGCGATCAACCAGGCCGTCAGCGCGATCACGTGCAGATGCCGAATCAGGCCGGCCGTCAGCGGGTTTTCGACCAGGATTCCCTGGACGGTGCCGCGCACGTCGCCGCTGCTCAGTCGCCGCCACAACTCCCGCCAGCGGCAAGCTCTGACCATGTGCTCGCGCTGACGCTTCACGTACCACTCGAGGTGCTCCAGCTGCGCTCGGACCTGACGGGCAAAGAACCCCCTGGAGATGATCGTGGCCAACGCCGCGGCGGTCGTGACGCACCCCAGCGCAACCAGCGGTCGACCGCTAACCATCAGAACCGGCGTGCTGAAAAGCATTACCTGAAGCGAGAACTTCGATGTCAGGAGCATCGAAGCAAGCAACACAACGACCAGAAGAAGCAATCCGAGCGAGGGCCTCCCATGCGTCGCAAGGACGATCACGATGATGCTTCCGTACAGAAGCTGCGACGGTAGGCGTGGTGTCAGGTGGAATGATCGCGGTCCGATGTTTACGAGCGTGAGCGCGGGCGACACCAGGTACAGTGCCGCCAACGCAAGCGCAGCTCCAGTAGTCACATGTGCGTCTTCGGTGAGCAGCGCTGAGACGGATCCTCCGAGCAGCAGGTCGCCCGCCAATGCTCCGTGTCGTGCAATCGCCGCGATGGCCCGGTCCGGAAGAAACGAGAGGACCCAGTGGTAGGCACCGGGGTAGGCGATCTGGCCAGGTCCAACGAACTGCGGAAAGCGCTTCGGGAGCCTGTGGTGGTTGGCCCGAATTGCGTCTATGTAGGCGAGGTGGTACGTCTCATCGCTGTTGGTGTTGCCGTCGACGAGGACTCCATCCTCCTCAACGACGGCACGAGCGTGTCTCCCGGCCCGGAGCCGTGCGGCGATCGCCGCGAGGAGGGCAAGGCCACAAAGCACGTCGACGATCAGCGTCATCGCCCGAGCATCCGATCTTCGCGCGGGATCCCGACCCACGACCGCCACCGCCGCCAGCCCGGCATCCGCGGCGAACGAACGATCCCAAGCGCCACGATCGCGACCAGAAATGCGACCACAACGGCAGCCTTGACCAGCAGGGCTGTGGCCTCGTTCGGATATGCAATGCGACCGAACGCTCCGGCTACAACCGCCAGCGCCATCGTTCCGAGGACCTTCTTGCCCTCGTAGGGGGTGTGATATATCCGCTGACCGTTGAGGTAATACAGCAGTGTGATCACGCCATAGCCCACAGCCGTGGCAAAGGCCGCACCGACCATACCGTACACTGGGATCAGGAAGACATTCAGACCAATGTTGACGGCAGCGCCAACAGCTGAGAAGGCCATGTTCCAGTACGTCTTCCGGGTAAGTGACATACCGGCGCCAAGCACCGAGCAGAGACCATACGAGCAAATACCGATGAGGATCAGTCCCACCGCCTTGTACGCGAGGTGGTAACTGGGAGCGACGACATCGACGATCTCACGCGCAAACAGCGACAGTACGACGGCAACGAACGAGATTATGATTGCCACATATGTGAACGTGCGACCTCGGACGCGCTTCTCCAGGTCGGGGTCGTCCGACCACAACCTCATGATGAATGGCCCATAAGCAGTCGAGAAGCCAAAGAGCAGCATTGGTATCAACGATGTCACCCGGTACGCGACCGCGTACTGGCCGAGCTGGTTGAGACTGCTCAAACGCTCGATCATGAAGCGGTCGATCAAGGAGACCGCCCAGAAGGCCGCGGCCGTGGGTAGGAACGGGAGCCCGTACTTGAGCATCTGCACGAGGTGCGCACGCGAGAACCTGAGCTTCAGCCATCGCCGCGTGACCCAAACTCCGTACACCGCGGATAACGTGAATCCAGCGAGTTGTCCGATCAGCACCGCTTGGAGTCCGAGGTGGAAGCCGAGAATCAGCGCCGGCCCGAGCGCCAGGGTGACGATCGAGCCGCTTCCCGTCAGGATCACAAAGGCGCGCCGCCGACGGCCAACGCGCAACAGCTGGGACGTCAGCCAGGCGACCATTCCGGGAGGGATCATCAGGCCAACGAGGAGGACGAGGCGCTCGTGGTTGGCATGGACGAAGACGATCCCGTTGACAAACCCCTTGAACAGCACGAACACCGACGCGATCAGCAGCGTGTTCGCGAGGATCACAGTGAAGGCAGTCGACACGATCAGCTGTCGCTCCGTCGTTCCTTCGGGATCGTCTCCGAAGTCGAAGAAGCTTCGTATGAACGCCGAAGTCAGCCCGAGGTCCAAGACACCCGCCAGCAGCGAGTAGGTCGCCGTCGCCAGCTCGATGTCTGCCAGCTGACCAGGCGCAAACACGCGCGCATAGATCGGCAGCGTGATGATCCCGGCCATGCGCTGGGCGACGCTGCCGATCCCGTAGACCAGCGAATCGTGCCCGAGGCTCAAGATGTGCTTGCGCATCGCGTCAGCTGGACCGAAGCAAGCGACGCCGGCGACCTGCCTGCCGGTGCTCCACCGATTGGCGAAGATCTGCCTCGATCGTGGCCCGGCGCGTCGAGGACGCGCACGACCTCGAGACCAGCCCTCGGCGGTGTGCGCTGGCGCCTCGAATGGGGTCGTCCGGTGCCATCGGAGACCAACGGATTCGCCGTGGCGCGACTTGCTGATCGCCCAACTTTTTCCTAGCGGGCCGCGAGCGGACTGCAAGCGCGCTCAACACGCTCAAGCGAGGCGGCCGCGGGCGGGTGTGTGGTTGCGGTCGTCCGATACGCGCCGCTACGCGCGGCGGAGCGCCTGCGAACGCCGCTCACGGGCTGCCGGAGCCGTGGCGAAGCCGCATCCGCAGCACCTCCAGGTATCGCCAGGGGAAGTACTTGAGCAGGTCGTAAGGGGCCACGCCGCCGAAGATCCGCGAGTACGGGTCGACGCCGGTGGTCGGCGTCTCTGCGTAGAACGCGACCGCCTCGCCGCCCGTCTGGTCGCGCACGATCATCCCGTAGCGCTGCGCGGCGACCGCGACCGCGCGCACTACCGGTGGCAGATGCAGTCGGGCGATGTCGAGGCTGGGATCGAGCCGCAACCGCGCGCCCTCGGGGATCGCGTTGGGATCGGGATCCGTGCCGTCCGTGCGCTGCGCGGGCCAGGCGTACTCGTCGGCGCGGGTGTATGGCAGCGCGATCGCGAGCGCGTGATCGATCTGGCCGCGCTCGAGCTGGCCGATCAGCATCGTCCCGCCGGCGAGCGGCAAGCTCGTCGCCGACGCCCCCCAGTAGCTCTCCGCGCCAGGCCAACTGCGAGATGAGAAGTAACCGGGCGACCCCCGCACGTCGTCCATCGCGCCGCCCCACTTCGCCTCCCAGCCGCGCGGGGTACGACGCGCCTCCCACAGCTCCCAGAGGCGGTCGGTGGCGGGCTGATAGATCGTGAGCTCCTGGTCGGGGCCGGGCGAGGGTCGCGCGTCCGCTGGGATCGGAACGGCACGCAGCGCGCGCGCCAACGTGCGCGCCCACGGCTGATCATTCTCGAGCGTCACGGGCACGGGCCGCTGGTTGGCGGTCACGCGGTAGATCGGCGTGCTGTCACTGACGCCCTCGATCTCGGGATCGGGGCCATCGGCGAACTCGTGCTGGACCTGAGCGAGCAGCCAGGCGGTCATCGCCTGCGAGCGCGGGTCGACCGTGGCGTCGCGGGGCAGCGGCGCGTTCCAGACGCTGGTCGGGCTGAACAGTTGCTCGCGGGCGACGGCGTGACTGCGCTCGCGGGGACCGGTGCTCACGAGCACCACCGCGACAGCGGCCACGAGCAGGCACCCGGCGGCCAGCGCCGCCAGGAGCGAGCGCCGGTTGCTGGCGATGCTCATCCGGGATCAACGGAGCGGGGTGTCGCCTGCGTTCGGGCTGCGCCGGCGAAGCCCCAGCTCGCCGGCGCCAGCAGCAACCCGCCCGGCCTCAGCTGCAGCGCGCCGGTGTCAGGAGCAGCGAGCCGGTGTCAGGAGCAGCGCGGGGGGGCGAGCAGCTCGAGCTTCGACCAGGGGAAGCTGGCCAGCAGCTGCGTCGGGTACTCGTACTCGCCGTCGGCGGCTTTGAAGTACTTCAGGTACGGGTCGGCATGGCCAGCACGCATCAACGGCGTCGGGTCCTGGGCGCGGAAGCCGACCGTGACGCCGGTCTGGTCGTTGACGATGAAACCGTACCTCTGGGCCGCGACGGCGATCATCCGCGTGATCCGCGGCATCGCGATCTTGCTCAGGTCGAGCGACGGCTTGAGCCTGAGGTGGGCGCCCTCGGGAATCGCGTTGCGGGACGTGTCGTAGCCGTCGGTGCGTTGCGCAGGGCACACGTAAGTGCCGGCCTTGGCCTTCGGAACCATCAGCGCGATCGCGTGGTCGATGTGCCCCGAGGCGAGATCGGCGAGCGTGATCAGGCCGGCCGCGAGCGGAAGGCTCGAGGCAGTCGCGCCCCAGTCGGACTGCTCGATCAGCTGACCGCCCGAGTAGACGTCCCGGTAGTACCCGGGATCGGTCGACACGTCGAGCATCCGGCCGCCCCAGCCGGCGTGCCACTGGCCCGGCGTGGCGGCGGTGTTCGTCGTCGGCGCCGGCACCGACGGAACTTCGCTGCCGGTGTCGGTGAAGTCGACCGCGTCGAAGCCAGGCGAGTGGTGGTTGACCGTCCCCACCAGCCGCAGGCTGCCGCCGCCGGAGCTGCGGTAGATCCGGTAGCCGACGGCGCCGGGGACGCCGACCCAGCCGATCGAGGCGTCCTGCCCCGGCGCGACGGTGACGGTGACCTCGGGGCTGACCGTCGTCTCCCCCTCCGCCGACAGCGCCGTCACCGCGTACGTGTAGGCGCCGGGCGCAAGCTCGCCTCCAACCGATGTTCCCGCCGACACATAGCGCGGCGCCGTCAGGCTCTGGTGCATGTCCCACAGCTCCCACATCGAGTTCTTCGACGGCTGGTAGACGACCATCTGCGCGTCGGACCCGGCGGCGGGCCGGGCGCCGGCGGGGATTGGCACGGCCGACAGCGCCGTCTCGAGCGTGTCGTCGTCGTCGGAGGCGTCGAGGTAGACGGGCCGGGTCGCCTGGCCCGAGCCCACGGTGTAGATCGGCACGCTGTAGTCGAGGGTGTTGATCCAGGGGCCGATGCCCTCCGCTTCGCTGCTCCTCACGAACGAGTTCAGGTAGCGGACGACGCCGGCCGAGTTGGATGCCAGTCGCGCATTCGACGCGAGCGGCTTGTTCCAGATGCTCGTCGGGCTGAACAGAGACATGCCCGAGCTGGTCGAGACGGACGAGCCGGCCTCGTGCGAGCGGCGTTGCCTCTGCGAGCGGCGCTGCTTGTGCGCCCGTGAGACGCGCTTGTGGCGCTGCCGCCCCCGCGCCTGCACCTCGCAGCGGCGCCCGTGTCGCACACGTTTGCTCCCGGTCTGGCGCGTGCTCGAGCAGGTGGCGCGGCTGCGCGCTCGTGAGCCGCCGGTGCGGGCTGCAGCTGGCCCCGACGACGCGCATCCGGCCAGCCACGCGAGCACGAGGATGACGATGAAAATGAGCGGACGGCGTGCGGCGGCTTTGAGCATCCGAGCCTGCGTCGGCGCGAGGGCGAGCTGCGGCGAGCGGCCGGCGACCGGCTTCGGACATACGTCTACGTGCGGTTCGCGCTCAGACCATCTCGGTCCAGGAACGCCGCTCGTGCCTGAGGCGGCGGGGCCTGCTGGGATTCATCGCAAGCGCCGACCGTGCCGCGCGCGCTCGTCGAGCAGCGCAGGCAGCACATCGCAGCGGATCCGTTCCCGCAGGGCCTCGCGGGTGAACACGCGCAGCCGCTCGCGCGCGCGGCTACGGTATCGCTGGCGCTCGTTCTCCGGCATTGCGAACGCGTTCTGCAGCGCAGCTGCCAGCTCACCGGGCGAGCTGCCGGCGGCCACCAGCCTCGGATCGAGCTCGCGCGCGATCGGCAGCGCCAGGTACGGCCCCGGCGCGGGCGTCGTGACCAGCAGCGCCCCGTCGGCAAGCGCCTCCAGCTGCACGATCCCGTAGTCCTCGAACCGTGACGCGGATAGCAGCACATCCGCACGGCGCGTCAGCGTGCGGTGATCCTCGGCCGTCATGCGGCCGCGCCACTCGATCCCGGGCGGCTCCCGCACCCCGAGGCGCTCCAGGTACCAGCGCGCAACCTGGCGCTCGATGCCGGTCACGACCAGGCGCCTGTCTGGCTCGGACCGTGCCGCCAGCGCCCACGCCTCGACGGCCAGATCGAGACCCTTCTTTGCCGGGTTGCCGGCGTAGAGCAACACGATCGGCTCCCGGACTGCCCCTCACCTGGGCCGCTGACTTCGATCGGAATCGGGACCCTTGTCCACTGCCCGCGATTCCTCCGGGCCGAGCTCGAGCGCCACCAGCTCGCCCAACAGCTCGATCAATGCGTGCCGGTGGCCACAGAGGGGAACGATCACATCGACCGAGTCGGGCCGCATCGCTCCTCGCGCTCGGGGTTGATCCACTCGCAGCTCGGCTGGAGCGCCACCTGCGCGCCGCCTCGCTCCATCGAGCTGCGGGCCGCCTCCAGCACGCGCACGATCTCGAGCCCGAGCGCCGCGTTCGAGCGCGGCTGCGCGCCCGTGCGGATCGAATGGACGAAATCGGCGAGCTCCAGCGACAGCGGCTCCGCCGCTTCGATCCGCGGAGCGACCATGTCGCCGATCCGGTAGGTGAGGCGGTACTCGCCGAACGTCGCGGGAGCTTCGGCGGGCGAGAACTCGAGCCCGCGGTCGTACACCCGCACCGCCTCGTCCGAGGAAGTGTCCTCGTACTGCACCATCCGCTGCGAGCCGACCACGACCGTCTGGCGGAGCTTGCGCGGTGCCAGCCACGAGAGCTGGACGCTGGCGGTCACCCCACCTTCGAACGTCAAGGTCAGGAACGCGGTCTCCGGGACGTCGCGCTGGAAGATGCTCTGCCCGTAAGCGTTCACGCCGACGACCGGTCGCGCCAGCCAGTGCAGCAGGATCGAGATGTCATGCGGTGCGAGGTCGGAGATCACGCCGTCGTTCTGGTAGAGACCGAGGTTCATCCGCGAGGACGTGACGAAGTAGATGTCCCCCAGCTCGCCCGAGCGGATCAGCTCCCGGACCTTGTTGACGGGTGGGCTGTAGACGAACGTGTGGCCAGCCATCAGCACCCGTCCCGTGTCCTCGCCGAGCTCGACGAGCTCGGCGGCCTGGATTGGATTCGCGGCCAGCGGCTTCTCGACGAGCACGTGCTTGCCGGCGCTCAGCGCCCGCCGCGCAAGCTCGTAGTGGGTCGACGGCGGCGTCGCGATCACAATCGCGTCGATCGCCTCGTCAGCGAGGAACCGGTCGAGCTCCGGGCCGGCGGGCACGCTCGGGTGGCGGTGGGAGAACTCGAGCGCGCGCCCGAGGTCAAGCTCGCAGAGCCCGGCCAACTCGAGGTCGGACCGCTCGGCAATGTTGCGCACGAGGTTCGGGCCCCAGTAGCCGAAGCCGACGACCGCCACCTTGACCGGGCGCTGTCCGGGGCTCGATCGGCGCATGGCGACGGCCTGCCGGCGCGACCCCTCGGCCGGAGGGCGCGAGTCCTCGGCCGGAGGGCGCGAGTCCTCGGCCGGAGGCGCCGGCGGCTCGAATCGGTCGTGCGGGAGAGTCACGCAGGAGCAACGGGATCGCCGCGGCCCGACTTGCTGGTCGCCAACCTTTTTCCTACCCAGGCTGCGGACGCGGGAGCTGATCCGGTGGGTCTCCCGGGAACATCGTGCCTGAGATGGCGAGGTCCGGGGGTCGCTGGCCGAGGACGCAGGCGGCCGGCACGGCCAGCGAAGCTGGTGGTGGCAGCAGCGCTGCGCGAGCCTCCGAGGACACAGGCCAGTGGCCATCCGGGGGGCCATCTCGGGTGTGAATGTCTGCGGAAGGCCGACTAGCACCTATCTGGACCAAAACACCAGGGGTTAGACGCCAAAGTCTGGGGTTGAGCGCTCGCGAGGGCTTGCTGTACTCCACTGGACCAGCCCGGTTTGGGGAGGACCGGCGCCAGCCAAGCCAACACGGGCATGTGGCCGCCACCGGGGACGAGCAGCATGCTCGGCAAATGCGGGAGAGCAATGAGTCACACAGCGATGAGACCAACGCGGCTGAGCGCACAGGCGCTTGCCGCGACGGAAGGCTTGGAAGTAGCTCCATCGAGCGGCTTTCGCGCCAGCAACGCAGTCGAGCACAACGATCGTGATCCGGCGATCGCCGCCGCCGTCGTTCGCGCCCAGCGCGGCGACAGGGAGGCGCTGCGCTTCCTCTACCTGCGCTACAAGGACAACGTCTACGGCTATGTCAGCAGCATGCTGCGCAACCCTCACGAGGCGGAGGACGTCACCCAGCATGTGTTCCTCAAGCTGATGTCGGTACTCGACCGGTATGAGCCGCAACGCGTCCCGTTCACCGCCTGGCTGATCCGGGTGGCGCGCAACGTCGCGGTCGACTACAACCGGCAACGTCGCTCGATTCCGTGCGAGGAGGTGTTCCCAAGCTCAACCCCGATCGAAGACCCGCAGCCCGAGCGAAGGTGGGGGCTCCAGCACGCGCTGCGCGCGCTGCCCGAAGACCAGCGGGAAGTGCTCGTGATGCGTCACCTGGTGGGACTCACGCCGGGCGAGATCGCGCAGCGCATGCGTCGCACCGAGGCGTCGATCCACGGCCTCCACCACCGTGGCCGGCAAGCCGTACGGCGCGAGCTAGAGCTGGCCGAGTGCGCGCCGGTCACGCGCGCCGCGGCGTAGCCAACGCCAATTGTGACCGTGCTGGCGAAATTTCCGCCCTGGTGGGGCGGAAATTGAAGTTGCGGCGCGACGTTGGTCGGCAATGAGCGATCGGTCGCCGGGCAGTGATCGTGCATCCACGGACACTCCCGAGGTCCATCTGGTCACCCCCGACCACGAGCTGCGAGCACGCGTGGTGGCGGCACTGGCCGCCGAGTCGCTGGCACTCGCCAGCGCCGCCGAAGACGTCGATGAGCTCGCGCTCACGCCCGCTGAGATCCCGCCAGCAGTGGTGATCGTCGCGATCTCGGACACGCCGCTGCGACGCGAAGCGACGCTCAGGTCGCTCGCCGCGCGCCCCTCTACCCGCGTGATCGCGTGCCAGCAGACGGGGCGCGCCGAGGTCCGGCGCAGCATTCTTGCGGGCGCCTGCGGCTACATCCTCAGGGATGAGATCGAGGCGCAGCTCGTGCCGGCACTGCGAGCGGTGGAGTCCGGTCTGATCGTGATTCCTCACGAGGAGCAGATGCAGGTGGGGACTCCGACGCTGTCGCCGAGGGAGAGGCAGGTCATGGCGATGGTCGTGATGGGCTACATGAACTGCGAGATTGCGAACCAGCTGCACCTCGCCGAGAGCACCGTCAAGAGCCATCTGTCGTCGGTGTTCGTCAAGCTCGGCGTGCGCTCTCGCAGCGAGGCCGTGGAGCTGATCCTCGACGACGACGGCGGCCTCGGACGCGGCATCGTCGCGGTCACGTCCGAGCGGGCGGAGCTGTCGAGAGCGAGAGTGCCGTTCTGACGGCCAGCACCCGTTCGGGGCCGGGAGCCTCCTGATGGGCCTACGGGGGAGCGACCTGATGCCCTACGGGGGGGAGCGACCTGATGCCCTACGGGGGAGCGACCTGATGCACATAAGTACCTGTATAGGCGCATCATGTGCGTCACCCCCCGAATCCTTAGCCCGCGCGATCCTCGGCGCTTGACGCCGCGACGGGCGGTTGGACAGCTCGCCAGCGGCGCGGGAGAATCGTCGGATGTCGCTTGCCGGGAATTCGCGGCGTCGGATAACGCGGACGCTGACCGCCGCGTACGCTGGCGGGCTGCTCAGCGACGAGACATTCGCCAGACGGCTCGATGAGGTCCTGTCCGGAGGGGTGATCGAACCGTGGCGTCTGATCGGGGACGTCAACCTGAGGGCGCCCGTCGACAGCCTGCCCGCCCGGCTCGCGGCCAGACTGAAGACCGTTGTCGGCAGCCTCGAGCAGGTGTTCGGCGAGGCTTCGGTGGAGCCCGCGACGCTGCTGGCGCTCGACTGGGATGGTGGCCGCGATGAGCTGCTGTTGGGCCGTCATCAGCGATGCGACGTAGTGCTCGTAGACCTGACCGTGTCTCGCCGACACGCGCGTCTGATCTATCGAGATGGACGCTGGGTACTGCGGGACCTCGCCTCCACGAACGGAACGTTCGTCAACGGCGTGCGCGTCGGCCGCTGCGAGCTGCGAGCTGGCGATCAGCTGCGACTCGGCGAGCAGCAGCTGCTGATCGACTGACTCAGAACGGCACCGGGTGTGCGTGGTTTTTTCCGCAAGTTGGGGGAAGATGCGATCCAGCTTGGTGCGACACGTGTAGGCGTGCGGTAGGGTGCCGCCAGCGGTTCGGGAGAGAGCATCGCTCCGCCAAAGCCAGGCGAAGCGGCTCTCGAAGGCAGCCGACCAAGGCTTATTCCGTGCGCAGGCTACGCGCGGAAGCAGGCAAGATCGGCGCCCCCGGGCCGCTTTTCTGTGCCTGGGCTGCGGCGATCGTAGCCGC
>JASHQV010000250.1 GCA_030038955.1 Solirubrobacteraceae bacterium | reverse complement strand
ACGGGCTCGAGAACTGCATGTCGTTCGAGATGCTCGAGCTGCCGCACGGCGTCACCGGCCTGGCGCTCAACCTCGAGGCCGACAACGTCGGCGCGGTGCTGTTCGGCGACTGGGAGCGGATCGTCGAGGGCGACACCGTGCGCCGCACCAAGCGCCTCTTGCAGATCCCGGTCGGCGAGGGGCTGCTGGGACGGATCGTCGACCCGCTGGGCAACCCACTCGACGGCAAGGGCGAGATCGCCACGAGCGAGTACCGCCCGGCCGAGCACAAGGCGCCCGGCGTCGTCCAGCGCCAGCCCGTCGAGGAGCCGATGCTGACGGGGATCAAGGCGATCGACTCGATGATCCCGATCGGCCGGGGTCAGCGCGAGCTGATCATCGGCGACCGCCAGACCGGCAAGAGCGCGATCGCGCTCGACACGATCATCAACAATCGCGACCGCGACCTGATCTGCGTATACGTCGCCGTCGGGCAGCGACGCTCGACGGTCGTGCAGCTGGCGGCCACGCTCGAGGACGCGGGCGCGCTCGAGAACACGATCATCGTCATGGCCGCGGCCGACGAGGCGGCCCCGATCCAGTTCCTCGCGCCGTACGCGGGCTGCGCGATGGGCGAGTACTTCACCTACAACGGCAAGGCCGCGCTGGCCGTCTACGACGACCTCACCAAGCACGCCTACGCTTATCGTCAGATGTCGCTGCTGCTGCGGCGCCCACCCGGTCGCGAGGCATACCCGGGCGACGTCTTCTACCTGCACTCGCGGCTGCTGGAGCGGGCGGTGAAGCTGTCCGACGAGCTCGGGGCGGGGTCGCTGACGGCGTTACCGATCATCGAGACGCAGGCGGGCGACGTGTCGGCCTACATCCCGACCAACGTGATCTCGATCACCGACGGCCAGATCTTCCTCGAGCCGAAGCTATTCAACTCGGGCGTGCGACCGGCGATCAACGTCGGCATCTCGGTCTCCCGGGTCGGCGGCAACGCCCAGATCAAGCCGATGAAGCGGGTCGCCGGGCGGCTCAAGCTGGAGCTGTCGCAGTACCGCGAGCTGGAGGCGTTCGCCCAGTTCGGCTCCGAGCTCGACCCCGAGACGCAGCGCACGCTGGCGCGCGGCGCGCGACTCGTGCGCACGCTCAACCAGGGCGAGCGCGAGCCGATGGCGGCCGAGGACCAGGTGGTCCAGATCTACGCTGCCACCAACGGCTACCTGGACCGGATCGTGGTCGACAAGGTCGAGCGGTTCCTGGCCGGGCTGAGCGACAGCGTGCGCGCCTCGAGCGCCGGGCTGCTCGAGAAGATCGCCGGCGGCGACTGGTCCGACGAGACCCAGCAGCAGGTCGCCAAGCTGGTGGGTCAGTACGCCGAGGACTTCGGGTACGACCTCGACGAGGAAGGACATCCGCTCGAGGAGGGCGAGGCGGCGGCCGCGTAGGCCGGGCCCTCCGAACCGGAGCCTCGGAAGCCAGCTGAACCGACCACCCGGCGGATCGAGTAGAGAGCAAACCGTATGGCCACGTCCCAGCGAGACGTCCGCAACCGCATCTCGGCGGTGCGCAACATCCAGAAGATCACGCGTGCGATGGAGATGGTCGCGGCCGCACGGCTGCGCCGGGCCGAGCAGCGGATCGAGCAGCTGCGTCCGTACGCCGGCGCGATCCGGAGGATGACACGGCAGGCCGCCGAGGATGCCGGCAACGTCCCGAACCTGCCGATCCTGAGCGAGCACGAGCGCGTGCAGACCGTCGGCCTGCTGGTGGTGGCGGGCGACCGCGGACTCGCGGGCGCCTTCAACTCCCAGGCGGTGCGGGCGGTCGTGGCCGCCGGCCGCGAGCACGAGTCCGGGGGGCGCCGGCCGCTGTACTTCGCGTCGGGACGCCGTCCCGCCTCGTCGCTGAGCTTCCGCGGACTCGAAGTGGCCGCCAGCTTCACCGGGTTCACCGACCGGCCCGCGTATGCCGACGCCCGGCGGATCGCCGAGCGGCTGATGGCGGCCTACATCGACGGCGACGTCGATCGCGTGGAGATCGTCTACAACGGCTACGTCTCGCCGATCTCACAGGTGGTGCGCAGGGAGACGCTGCTGCCGCTGCAACAGGCCTCGATCATGCAGGACGAGGAGGGCGACGCGCACGGCGATCGCGAGCGCGCGGGCCGGGAAGGCGATCGCGAGCGTGGGGGCCGGGAAGGCGATCGCGAGCGTGGCGGGCGCGACGGCGAAGCCACGAGATACCGCGCCAAGCCCGAGTACGAGCCCGGCCCCGACGAGATCCTCCGCCGGCTCGTGCCAGACTACGTGGAGATCTCGATCTTCCGGGCGCTGCTGGAGTCCGCCGCCTCCGAGCACGGCGCGCGGATGACCGCGATGCGTAATGCGTCGGACAACGCGGGCGAGCTGATCGAAGATCTGACCCTGCAGATGAACCGGGCACGTCAGGACGAGATAACCAAGGAGATCGTGGAGGTCGTCGCCGGAGCCGAAGGTCTCGGCTCGTGAGCCTGGGACCGCTCCGTCGGGCGCGAGAGCCCGGCACGGCCGCCGGCGCCGGCCCGGACCAGCGAATAGCTTTGTGCGCAACACCGGAATTGGAGATTTGAATGTCAGCCACAGCTGAAACGGCCGCTGAGCCGACCACGCCCGAGCAGCGCAACGTCGGGCGGATCGAGGAGATCCAGGGAGTGGTGATCGAGGTGGTGTTCCCGGACAAGCTGCCCGAGATCAACCATGCGCTGGCGATCGAGCGCCCGGCGGCCGGCCGCGCCGAGGAGGACCTCGACGTCGCCGCCGCCGAGGGCGAGCCGCTGATCTGCGAGGTGCAGCAGCATCTCGGCGACGATCGCGTCCGCGCGGTCGCGATGGACAGCACCGACGGCCTGTCGCGTGGCACCGAGGTGCTCGACACCGGCGCGCCGATCACGGTGCCGGTCGGGGAGGTCACGCTCGGGCGGATCTTCAACCTGCTGGGCGACCCGATCGACGAGGGCGAGCCGCTGCCCAAAGACGTTGAACGGTGGCCGATCCACCGTCCCGCACCGGGCGTCGAGGCGCTGATCCCGACGACCGAGATGTTCGAGACCGGGATCAAGGTGATCGACCTGCTGGAGCCGTACGCGCGTGGCGGCAAGGTCGGCCTGTTCGGCGGTGCAGGCGTCGGCAAGACCGTGATCATCCAGGAGCTGATCCACAACCTCGCCCAGGAGCACGGCGGTCTGTCGGCGTTCTGCGGCGTCGGCGAGCGCACCCGCGAGGGCAACGACCTGTGGCTGGAGATGAAGGAGTCCGGCGTCCTCGACAAGACGATGCTGGTGTTCGGGCAGATGAACGAGCCGCCGGGAGCCCGCATGCGCGTGGGCCTCAC
>JASHQV010000249.1 GCA_030038955.1 Solirubrobacteraceae bacterium | reverse complement strand
ACGCACCCAGCGCGCTCGCCTGCAGCTCGCCCTCGAACACCGGGAGCGTTGGCACGCCGCCGACGAACGCGGTGCACACGTCGGTGCCGCCGGAGGTGGAGAACAGCCACGTGTCGGCGCCGAGCTGCTCGTAGACCCACCTGAAGCCTTCGGGCGGCAGCGGCGAGCCGGTCGAGCCGACCGCCCGCAGAGCGGTTAGCCGGCGGCCCTGTCGCGGCCGCGTGCCGGCCTTCATGCACGAGCTGATGAACGCCGCGCTGGTCCCGAAGCAGGTCATCCCGGTCCGCTCCGCCAGCTCCCACAGGGTGTCCAGTCCGGGATGCCCGGGATTGCCGTCGAACAGGATGATCGACGCGTCCGACAGCAGCACGCCGACGAGGAAGTTCCACATCATCCAGCCGGTGGTGCTGAACCAGAACAGGCGATCGCCCGGCCTCGCGTCGAGCTGCAGGTGATCCATCTTCAGCTGCTCGAGCAGGATCCCGCCCTGGCTGTGGACGATCGGCTTTGGCAGGCCGGTAGTGCCGGAGCTGTACAGCACCCACATCGGGTGGTCGAACGCCAGCGGCGCGAACTCCAGCTCCGGGGCCTCCTCGCGAAGGCTGACGAGCTCTTCCGGCCAGCCGCTTCCGCTGAGGTAGCCGAAGCTGACCAGCTCGGGCGGACCGGGGAGCGCCGCTGCGATCTCCCGCACTACCTCGCGGCGATCGAAGTCGCGGCCGCCGTAGCGGTAGCCGTCGACCGCCAGCAGCAGCTTCGGCTCGACCTGAGTGAAGCGGTCGAGCACGCTGCGCGCGCCGAACTCGGGGGAGGCCGAGGACCAGATCGCGCCGATCGAGGCGCACGCCAGGAACGCCGCGACGGTCTCGGGGATGTTCGGCATGTAGGCCGCGACGCGGTCGCCCGGCCCGACCCCGCGCGCCCGCAGGGCGGCCGCCACCGCCGCTGTCTGCCGGCGCAGCTGATTCCACGTCCAGCTGCCCAGCGGACGCAGCTCGGAGGCGTGCTGGATCGCCAGCGCAGCTGGGTCCTTGCCGCGGAAGATGTGCTCGGCGTAGCTGATCCGCCCGCCCGGGAACCACTCGGCGCCGGGCATCTCGCGGCTGCCGAGGACGCGCTCGGGGGGCGCTGAGAAGTGCACGTCGAAGTACTCGACGATCGAGGACCAGAACCCCTCCAGGTCCGCCACCGACCAGCGCCACAGGGATTCGTAGTCATCGGCCGCGACGCCCCTGTGCGCCGACACCCACCGCTGGTAGGCGGTCAGCGTCGCGGTCGCGACGCGCTCAGGGGTCGGTGTCCACAGGAGCTGGTGCTCGGACATGCGTGAAGTATCGGGGATCAGCTGCAGCTGATCCCCGATCGGCGCCGGACGGGCCCACCCGATTGGCGCAGGGCTGGCCCGTCCAATCGGCGCCGAGCGGTCCACCGAGAGCACGGCCACGTGGCGATCAGCGCGGCCCGTTGGTGGGCTCGCGGAGCCGCAAGCCGGCTGGCGCCGCCTCACGGGATGCGGGGAGTTCCCAGTCCGGCGCCTGGCTAGCCTACGACTCCGCTAAGCACGCCTCAGCTTAGGGTTGAGCGCGTCAGCTCCCCGTAAGGATCGCCGCGTTGTGGCCGATCGTGCATCTGCGGGGCGGTGGTGCTCACGAACTCGACGTAGTGCTCGACCCCGAGCCGAACGAGGGACGCAATAGGCTGGCGCACTTCACCGAGGCCTTTCTGAACTTGGCGTTGGTCTCGACCGAACGCGGGAAGATCGGCCCTTTGCCCGAGGTGTTGGCCTTCGGCAGGGTGTAGCCGTGCTTCTTTACGCAGGTGCTGAACGCGGCCAGCGTGGAGGCGGAGAAGTGCGACCGGAAGTTCCCGCCCCTGAAGTTGCCGCGACCCGCGAAGCCACCGAACTTGGCGCCGCAGTCCTTCAGCGCCGTGCGGAACTTGGAGTTGCCGAACCCGCTAAAGCCCGGCGCACCGCCCGACGGCGTGGTCCCGGGGCCGGCAGGGTTGGTGCCGCTTCCGGGCGCGCCGCCTGGAGGCGCGCCGCCGAACTGGCCCTGGCCGGCACCCGCTCGCTTCGGGAAGCTGACGCCGTGCTGCTTCAGACACGCCTCCAGCTTCGTGCGGCTGTTCACCGAGGCAGTCGTTGAGGTGTGAGTGGATCCGCTCGAGGACGATGAGCCGCAGGCGGCGACGAGCAGCGCCACCGCCAGGGCGAGCCCGACCAGCGGCGGGCGTCGCGAGCGGACAAGCTTGGTGTTCACGGTTCTGGGTCCTTTCTTGGTGCTAACCACCGAACAGCGAGCTGACGGCGGAGGAAGAGCTGCTCGACGAGCTCGTGCTACTGGTGCTCGATGACGCGCCCGAGTCGCTCAGGCTGGTCGCGTCGATCGTCCCGCGCGAGCCGGAGACGCCGGTGATCACGACGCTGTCGCCGGGGTTGATCTTGCTGCGTCCGACCGTCTCTGACTTGGTCAGCTTCGTGGCGCTGGACAGCTTCACCTTGACGGTGTTGCCGCCGGTCTCGGTCACGTAGATCGTGCGGCCGTTGACGCTCGCGACGGTTCCAATGGTGGCGCCGCCGGCCGCTCCGAACCCGCCGAACCGGGCGGCTGCGCCGGTTTTGGAGGCGCCTCCGGTCCCGCCTGCCGCCGAGCCGCTCAGGCGTCTGAAGGCAGCGGCCGCGCCATTCCCGGTCGACGAGCTCGACAGCTGCCCCTTCTCGACGCGCACGCCGATGAAGAAGCCGACCGCACCCAGCACCAGCGCCATCAGCAGCGCGCTCCACCGGTTCAGGAAGCGCCGCCGTGGGCGGCCGGAGAGCGCCCCGGTGTCCTCGTCGTAGTCGTCCCAGCCGTCGTCCGGTTGGGCGTAGGTGGTTGCGTTCATCGCGGTCCTCTGGTCGCTCTGGGGTTGTGAGGTCATTTCGAGTCGCTTCGGGATCATTCGAATCGCAGGGCGTCGATCGGGCGCATGGCCGCAGCGCGACCGGCCGGATAGGTGCCGAAGAACAGGCCCACCAGCAGCGCCGCGCCGAACGCCAGGATGATCGAGTAGGGGGCGATCACGGGGGTGACGCCGGCAATCCTGAACTGGCTGCCGATCACGCCCGCAAGCACGCCGGCGATGCCGCCGAACAGCGACACCAGCACCGCCTCGACGAGGAACTGGATGAGGATGTCGGAGCGGCGGGCACCGACGGCCTTGCGGATCCCGATCTCGCGCGTGCGCTCCGTCACCGAAACGAGCATGATGTTCATCACGCCGATCCCGCCGACCAGCAGTGAGATCGCAGCGACCTCGCCGAGCAGCGTCGTGAACACCTTCGAGCTCGACGTCGATGCGCTTACGATCGAGCTCTCATTCTCCACCTCGAAGTTGCTTTCGTCATCGTTCGATGCCGATGGAGGATCGAGCTGATTGAGAATGTCGGTGACCTCGGTCTGGGCGGCGCCCAGCGAGCTTGCCGAGGTCGACTGAACGAGGATCTCGTTGAGGTTGCCGTAGCCGGTCAGCGTGTCCTCGGTGGCGGTCAGCGGCGCTATCGCCACGTCGTCCTCGTTGGTGGTGCCGTTCGATCCCTTCGAGGCCGTAACTCCGATCACCGTGAACGCGGTGCCGTTCACCTCGACCGTGTCGTCGACCGGGTCGCCGCCGCCGAACAGCTCCTGATCGACGGTCGGGCCGATCACCAGCACGCGGCTGTGGTTTGTCTCGTCGGCTTTCGTGAACCAGGAGCCCTCCGCCATCGTGTAGTCGCGGGCGGACTTGTAAGCCGCCGTGCTGCCGACGAACGAGTCGGGTTCGTAGGTGGTGCTGCCGTACGTCAGCGTGACGTCCTCCGCCTGCACGACCGGCGCGACGGCCTTGACGTCGGGCGCCTCGAAATGATTCTCGAGCGCGTCGGCATCGGCCAGCGTGAGACCGGTGCTACTGCTGGTTCCGCCACCGCCACCGCCACCGCCGAAGGCGAGACCGCCCAGGCCGGTCGTTGAGGAGACCGTCAGAAGGTTGGATCCAAGCGAGTTGATCTGGGCCTCGACCGCCGACGAGGAGCCGGTGCCGACGGACACCAGCACGATCACCGAGCCGACGCCGATCATCAGGCCGAGTATCGTCAGCCCCGACCTGAGCTTGTTAGCGGCCAGCCCCGACAGGGCGATCCGGACCGCGCCGCTCACGCGGGCACCTCGGTGGGCTCGGTGGCCTCATCGCCGACGATCTCCCCGTCGCGCACTCGCACCAGCCGGGGGGCGTGCTTAGCCACGTCGTGCTCGTGCGTGATCAGCACGATCGTACGTCCCTGACTGTGCAGCTGCTTGAAGATGCTCAGCACTTCGGCGGCAGAGACGGTGTCGAGGTTGCCGGTCGGCTCGTCGGCCAGGATCATCGCGGGGTTGGTGACCAGCGCCCGCGCCAGCGCCACGCGCTGCTGCTGACCGCCGGACAGCTCCGATGGCAGGTGGTTGACGCGATCGCTCAAACCCACGGACGCCAGCGCCGCCAGTGCGTTCTGGCGGCGCTCGGTCCGCCCCACCCCGGCGTACATCAACGGCAGCTCGACGTTGCGCAGCGCGGTCGTGCGGGGGATCAGGTTGAAGCTCTGGAAGACGAAGCCGATCTGCCGGTTGCGCACGTCGGACAGGGTGTCCTCGTCGAGTCGCCGAACGTCTAGGCCGTTCAGGCGGTAGCTGCCGGACGACGGCAGGTCGAGGCACCCGAGGATGTACATCAGCGTGCTCTTGCCGCTTCCCGAAGCGCCCATGATCGCGACGAACTCGCCGAGCTGCACCTGCAGGCTGACCCCTCGCAACGCCTGCACCGAGATATTTCCCATCTCGTAGGTCTTGCGCACATTGCGCAGGTCGATCAGCGGACCGTCGAAGCGGCGCCGAGCGACGGGCTTGCGCGGGCGCGTCCGATCGCGCAGGTCGGGGCGCGTGTCGAGCAGCTTGCTCCTACTCCCGGCGCGCGCCGCACGCCTGCTCTTAGCCCGCGCGGCACGGGTGCTGGCGTCGCGCTTCCAGCGCTGCCTCTTGTCCGCATCATCGGGACGCCCTGCGATCGGCATCAGCCACCTCCCGCGAAGCCGCCGCCGGGAAAGCCGCCGCCGGGAAAGCCGCCGCCACCGAAGGTTCTCGCGCCGAACCCAGATGTCCCAAGCGTGCCGGTACTCGACGACGAGGAGGTCGTGCTGGTCGTTCCCAGCGCCGGCAGCGTGATCGTGACGACCACGTCCTGGCCGGCCCGCAGGCCGCTGAGGATCACGCTACGGCTGCTGCCGCGCAGGCCGACGACGACCTGCTTTGTGACGGTCTTGCCGTTGGCCTGCACCCGTACGCTGCCATTCGACCCGGTTCCGGTGATCGCGTCGTTGGGGACGGTCACGCCCTGGGCCTGGGCGGTGATGATCGTCGCCGATGCGCTCATCCCCGGCCGGACCTTGGCGTTGGTCTGGTCCAGCGTCAGCGTCACGTCGTAGGAGACGACGTCGTCGCTGGTGGTCGCCAGCGGCGAGATCGAGGTCACGTGGGCGCCCAGCTCGACGCCGCTGAGTGCATCCATCGAGACCGTCGCCGCCTGCCCCACCTTGACCGAGCTGATGTCCGACTCGCTGAGCGCGACCGTCATCGTCAGCGTGCCCGAGTTGACGATCTCGGCAAACCCCGAGCTGCTGGAGCTCGAGCTCGACGAGGACGATCCGAGGCTGCCGGCGGTCTCCGCGCCGGAGCTGCCGGTCGAGCTCGAGCCCTGGTCCGAGCTCGAGTCGTCGTCCGAGGAGTTGCTGGAGCTGGTGCCCGAGATCGACTGACCCGGGCTGACGCTCTCCAACGATGCGATCGTGCCGCTGACCGGCGCGTACAGCTTCGTGTCCGCCACTTCCTGCTCGGCCGAGTCAACGTTGGCCTTGGCGCTGTCGACCGATGCCTTCGCCGAGGCGATCTCGGACGCAGACGTGGTGGTCGTGCCACTGCCAGTCGAGCCGGTGCTGCCCGTGCCGGTGCTGCCGGTGCCAGTGGTTCCGACGCCCGTGGTTCCGGTGGTCGAGCCGGTCGTGCTGCTCCCCGGCTTCGTCGCTCCCTTGCCTGGCTTCGACTTCGACTTCGGCTTGGTCGGCGTCGTGGTCGTTGGCGTTGTCGTTGTCGTTGTCGGCGTCGTGGTCGTGGTCGTCGTCGTGGGCGTCGTGGACGTCGAGGTCTTCGCCGACGTGTAGTCGACGAAGTCGGTCGTATCGGAGACGTCGTCGAGCGAGGTCGCGTCCGAGTCGCCCGAGGAGCTCGAGGTCCCGTCCTCGGCGGCCTTGAGGTTGTCCTTGGCGGCAGCCAGGCTGGCCTTTGCCTCCTTCAGTGACAGCTCGGCCGACGACGGATCGAGCGTCGCCAGCAGCTGTCCCTTGTGGACGTGCTCGCCGACGCTCACGTAGACGCTCTGCAGCGTCCCGCTGGTGGCGAAGTTCACGGTCTCGTCGGTGGCGGCCTCGACGTTGCCGGTCCCCGACACGGAGGACTGGACGACTCCGTTCTCCGCCTCCTCGACCTCGCGGGAGACCCGGGCGGAGCTGGTCGGAGGCCCAATCTGGGTGATCCCGAGCGCGATCATCGCCGCCGCTGCGGCGGCGAAGACATAGAGGTACCACGGGCTACTGGGGCTGTGCTTGCGGCGTTGCATAAGAGGACTGGTGGTGGAACCTGGCGTGAGTCGGGTTACCCGAGGCGGTTCGCGCACCCACGCGCGCAGCCGCGACGGCTCTGGACCGGAACCTTTGTAGCGAGACGGCTGTCAGCTCTTCGTAAGCGCGCGCTGCCTTCTCGAAACTCCAACCTCGAACGGCGCGGAGCCTGCCGGGAGCGTCACCCGAACCTTCAAGCCGCCGGTTTCGGGCGCCTCGACCGAAACCGAGCCGTGGTGGGCCTCGGCCACGGAGCGCACGATCGACAGCCCCAGTCCGAAGCCAGCCGTGTTGCGACTCAGGCGGCGGAACGGCTCGGTCAGCTCGGCTGCGCGCTCAGGGTCGATCACCTGCCCACCGTTGCTGACGACCAGCTGGGCCTTGCCCGCGGAGCTACCGGTGGTCACCCCAAGGTGACCACCGGCGACGTTGTGACGGATTCCGTTGTCGAGCAGGTTGGCGATCATTCGCTCGAGCAGGCTCCGCTCGCCGACAACCAGCGCCGGCCGCAAGTCGGCCTGCAACTCCACCTGTGCCTCCTCGGCACGGGCGCGCAGGTCGGTCACGCACGCGGCCACGAGCTCGGTTAGGTTGACGGGCTCCTCGCGGCCGCTGATCGCCTCGCTCCGGGCGAGCATCAGCAGCGCCTCGATCAGCCCCTCGCTGCGGTCGATCGTCTCTCTGACCGCTTCGCCCATCGTCCGCAGCTCGTCGGCGCTCGCGTCGGGGTCGGCGAGCGCGACATCCAGCTCGGTGCGCATGATCGCCAACGGCGTGCGCAGCTCGTGCGAGGCGTTGGCGACGAAGTGGCGCTGGCTGGCGAACGCGGCGTCCAGCCGCGACAGCATCCCGTCGAATGTGTCGGCCAGCTCCCTGAGCTCGTCGGACGGACCCTGCAGCGCGATCCGCTCCCCCAGGTTCCGGCTCGAGACCCGGCGAGCGGTCGCGGTGATCGCCCGCAGCGGCGCCAGCGCCCGGCCAGCCAGCAGCCAGCCGGCGGCAACCGATACGCCGGTCATCGCCAGCAGCGCCAGGACGTACTCGATTGCCAGCCGGTGCAGCGCCTGGTCGGCCAGCTGCGCCCGCGCGGTGTTGAACACCTCGCGGCCGAACGACCCTGGCCCGAAGTTGGTGTTGGCGGCGGCATTGCCGAATCCACCGTCCCCTTGGAACGCGCTTCCCGCGCGGAATGGATTCGTCGACTGGCCAGGGCCTGTGGGTAGGCCAAGCCGCTTGAGCTCGGCCCGCAAATTCGGGCGAGCCTCGAGGTTGTGGCGCACCAGCAGGTAGCCGATCGTCAGCAGCACGGCACCGGTCAGCAGGAACACGATCCCGTAGGTGAGCGTCAGGCGCAGGCGGATCGTGCGGGCCGGCATCAGATCAACCGGTATCCGACGCCGATCACGGTCTCGATCAGCGGTGGCTCACCCAACTTTCGGCGTAGGGTCATGACCGTCATCCGGACGACGTTGGTGAACGGATCGACATGCTCGTCCCACACCCGCTCCAGCAACTGCTCGGC
>JASHQV010000248.1 GCA_030038955.1 Solirubrobacteraceae bacterium | reverse complement strand
CGGTAGCGGGGTCGGGCGACGATCCGCTGGTCCTCCCACATCGCGAACGGGTGCGTGCCGGCGGAGCCGATCGTGAGCCCGTTCTGGCCCGCGGCCTCCGCGGCCTGATGCCGCAGCGCCCGCAGCTGGGCTCCCGCATCCGCGGTGTTCGCACACGGGTCGGTGGAGACCTCCAGTACCGACTCCATCAGCTCGGGTTTGATGTCCCCCGCGGGCGTCTCCTGCAGCAGCGACTCGATCGCGTTGACCAGCTCCATCGTGCGGGCATCGAGGATCATCAGCTCCTCCTCGATCCCGATGCTGAACGCCGGTCCCGTGAACTTGTGCTCCACCAGCGGGCAGCGTAAAGGTTCTGGTCGGAGCGGGCCGACGAGGGTATCGTCACGGTAGGCACCGGTGGTCCGACCCGACCGCCGGAAGCAGACTTGCGAATCAGAGCTGACACCGCGAAGGAGTTCGATCATGGCCGTCACGGAGATGAAGATGGACCGGATCGCCGAGCTGCTCGGCGACGATGCCGAAGACTTGCTGAGCCACCGGTGCGAGACGATCGACCGCTCGCTGCTGCACCTGCCAGGGCCTGACTTCATCGAGCGGGTGGTGATGGACACCGACCGCAGCAACCAGACGCTGCGCAACCTGCGCGCGATGTTCGAGCATGGCCGGCTCGGTGGCACCGGCTATCTCAGCATCCTGCCGGTCGACCAGGGGATCGAGCACAGCGCCGGCGCGAGCTTCGCGCCGTGCCCGGACTACTTCGACCCGGCCGCGATCGTAGAGCTGGCGATCGAGGGGGGCTGCAACGCGGTGGCCTCGACGATCGGGGTGCTGGGGGCGATGGCCCACAAGTACGCCCATCGCATCCCGTTCATCGTCAAGCTCAACCACAACGAGCTGCTGACCTACCCGAACAAGTTCGACCAGGTGCCATTCGGCACCGCGCAGCGCGCCTGGGAGATGGGCGCGGCCGGCGTCGGCGCGACGATCTACTTCGGCAGCGACGAGAGCATGCGACAGCTGCACGAGGTCTCCGAGATGTTCGAGGAGGCCCACGAGCTCGGCATGTTCACGGTGCTGTGGTGCTACCTGCGCAACTCGGCGTTCGTCAAGGACGGCGTCGACTATGACCTATCGGCGGACCTCACCGGCCAGGGAAACCACCTCGGCGTGACGATCGAGGCCGACATCATCAAGCAGAAGCTGCCCGAGAACAACAACGGCTACGGCGCGATGAACGAGAACGGCGCGGGCGGCTATGGCAAGACCAGCCCGCTCGTGTACTCGGAGCTGACCAGCGACCACCCGATCGACCTGACCCGCTATCAGGTTGCCAACTGCTACATGGGCCGGGCCGGGCTGATCAACAGCGGTGGCGCCTCGTCGGGCGACTCCGACCTCGCCGAGGCAGTGCGCACGGCGGTGATCAACAAGCGCGCCGGAGGCTCCGGTCTGATCACGGGTCGCAAGGCCTTCCAGCGCCCGCGCGAAGATGGCGTCAGGCTGCTGCACGCGGTCCAGGACGTGTATCTGTCCGACGAGGTCACGGTCGCGTAAGGCGCTCCCGGCGCGTCCGCGTCGGGCGTCGGGGGCGTACCTCAAGCCGCCCCTGGCGGCGCTCACCGCGCGGCGCAGGACGCGAGCCCAAGCCGCCGCCGGCGCGTCACGGGATGGCAGCGATTGCTAGGCTGCCCGGCCGTGCCCGCGATGAGGATGCGCCAGAGTCTGGCCCAGTTCGAGCAGGCGTTTGCGTACGAGACGAAGCTCGCGGAGCGCCAGAGTGAGCGGATGCTGCGCCACGTCCACGTGCGCTCGCGTAAGCGCACCGCCGAACGCCAGAAGAAGCTGGGCTCGATCCGCTTCTACCTGCTGGCGCTGTCGCTGATCGCAATCGCGCTGATCGTCACCGCGGCGATGTTCGAGACGCTATACCTGCTACTGGTCTAGATGGCTGCCGTCGGGTCTAGATGGCTGCCGTCGCCAGCAGCGCTCAGCGGCGCTCGCTGAGCCCGCGCAGCGCCGCGTCCACCTCTTCGCGAGCGCCCTTCGGGGCGGAGACGCGCTCGTCCTGGATCTCGAGGTAGACCTCCTTACGGAAGACGGGGACGTCGCGCGGGGCCTGGATTCCGATCCGCACTTTCTCCCCCAGGATCGCCAGCACCGACACCTCGATGTCGTCACCGATCATGATGCTCTGATTTGACTTCCGAGTTAGGACCAACATATGTGAGTGCCTCCCTGCTGACTAGGGTTTCCGGTTCCTTGGGAGGCACAACCCATCCGGGCTTCCGCACCCATCAGGGATCTGGCCCGCCCGCCCGCTGTGGAGCATACCCGGACGGGGACAGATGTGGCAAGCCTGTGATTTCGCGGGAATAGCGGCATCACGTCGCGTTCGCCGCGCGTCCATTAGTCTGCAGAAGCGATGCCGAGAAGATCTTTGCGACCCGAGCTGAACCGAATTCGCGGCTGGGTGCGTCAGGGACGCACGGACGCCTGGATCGCCCACCAGCTCGAGGTCACCGTTCAACAGATTGAAGCTTTCAAGCGAGATCAGGCGCTCGAGCCCGATGCCGACGCCGACGCGGCGGTGACGCCGGCCGAGTACAACGAGGAGATCGATCTGCGCGCCGAGGACGACGCGCAGATCGCCGCCGAGCTTGAGGCCGCCGAGCAGGAGGCGGCCCGCGCGGCCGAGGAGGAAGCCGCTCGCGCCGCCGAGGAGGAAGCCGCTCGGGCCGCCGAGGAGGAAGCGGCTCGGGCCGCTGCGGCGACTGCCGACACCGCCACCGACGGCAGCGACGAGAGCGAGGAGGACGAGGAGAAGCCGAAACCACGCCGCCGCAGCCGCCGTGGAGGCCGCACCTCGTCCCGCAAGCGCAAGCTCGCCGGGCCGCTGGAAGCGACGTTCGATCATGGCGAGGAGGGCTACGGCCTGTGGCTCGACCCGGCCGTGCAGGACGATCCCGTGTACGCCGAGTACTGGGCCGGGCACCGGCCGGTCGAGGTGACGATCGAGGAGGACCAGATCGTCATTCGCCGCGCGGAGGGCGAGGACGACGACGAAGGAGACGACTCGGAGTGAGCTCCGCCGACCTGTGGATGAAAGTGACCCGATAGCGTCACTTTCATCCACAGGTCAGCTCAGAAAGCGATCGGCGGGGGGCGACGGCGGCTCGTCCTCCA
>JASHQV010000247.1 GCA_030038955.1 Solirubrobacteraceae bacterium | reverse complement strand
GCGCACGCGAAGAGGGGGCGGCGCCGACGGCGCCGCCCCCTCCGGGGGTGCCGCTCGGGTCCCTCACGCGGCGATCAGCGTGTCCTCCTCGCGACGGCGAGCCGGGGTCTCCTCGATCTCGAGCGAATGGACGACCCGCTCGGTCGTCAGCTCATGCAGCGTCAGCCCGGCGAGTGCCAGACCGGCGAACGCCAGCGCCGACGCGAATCCCAGCCACACGACCGTGGTCGGTACGAACACCAGGCTGGCGACGATCGTCCAGGCGCCAAGCGTGACGCCGAGCCCCGTTAGGATCCGCTGGCCCAGTCCGCGGCGGGTGAGCATGCCAAGCGCGATCATGGTGGCGCCCGTGGCGATCGCAAACGTCAGCCAGGCGACGGTGGGCGCGGCGAATGCCTGCGTGGCGACCACCAGGAAAGCGGCCGCAAGGCCGAGCGCGATGTTGTAGAGATACCGGATGCTCATGGTTCCTCCTGTGGACTCATCCGCTCCCCGGGTCCCGCTCGGATCAGAGACGGGGCCTCTCGAAGAGCGGTCGTTACTTTGAAATCCTCTGTCACGTAGTATAGACACTCATTAGGGAAACTAAATATTAGGGAAGGCAGCGAATGTCAGGACGAGGACGAGCGGACGGCGAGCGGGATGCCGCCGACCGGTTCGCGTGCGCCTGGGACGAGTTCGTGCTCGCGATCCGCCGCAGCCAGGCGCGGGGACAGACCGCGCCGGGAGAGCTGACGCTGGCCCAGTACTACCTGCTGTCGTCGCTGGCCGCCACCGATGCGCTGTCGATCTCGGAGCTGGCCGGTGCGGCCGGGGTCGCCGCGCCGACGGCGACGAGACTGGTGGACGGGCTCGAGCGCGCTGGCCTGCTGCGCCGCGACCGCTCCACCGCCGATCGGCGGGCGGTGCACGTTTCGCTGACCAAGCGGGGTCGCGCGCAGCTCGAGCGCAGGCGCCGTCAGCTGGCGGCGCGGCGCCGGGCGCTGTACGAGCGACTCGAGCCCGGCGAGCGCGATCAGAGCGAGCGCCTGCTCCACCATCTCGCCGAGCTGATCTGCCAGCTGTAGGCTTCAGCGCGTGGCAGGCACGATCGTGGTGCTGGGCGCCAGGAACCTGGGCGGCGCGATTGCCGAGCACTTCGCCGGCCTTGGCTGGAAGGCCGCGGCGGTGGCGCGATCTCCGGAGAGCCTCGAACGGGTGCGCGGCTTGGGCGTGCTCGCCCTGCAGGCTAACGCGGCCGACCCCCACGAGCTGCGCGCGGCGCTGGAGGCCGCCGCCGGCGAGCTCGGCGGGCTCGACGCCGTCGTCAACGCGGTCAGCGCCTCGCGGGCGTCGGGCGGCCCGTTTGGCGGCGGCCCGCTCGCCGACGCAGACCTGGATGCGTTCCGGGGCTGGACGGTGGCGGTCGCCGAGCAGGCGTTCGTGTTCCTGTCCGAGGGGGCCCGGGCGCTCCGCGGCGCCGGTGGCGGCAGCCTGATCCAGATCACCGGCGGGTCGTCGCGGCGGGCGATGCCGGGCAAGGGGCTGTGGGCAGCCGGTGCGTTCGCCACGCGCGCGCTCGTGCAGGCCGCGGCCCTGGAGCTGCGCGAGCAGCAGATCCACGCGGCGCTGCTGGCGGTCGACGCGACGATCGAGTCGCCGAAGACGGCTGCGTTCGTCGGCGATCGACCGCAGGAGTCGCTGGCCGACATGGGCGAGATCGCGCGGGCCGTGGAGTTCCTCGTCGGCCAGGGACAGCGGGCGCTGACCCACGAGCTGGTCGTCACCCCGGCCGGTGAGCGCTGGGTGCCTTGATCAAGCGGTCGTTGGTAGCGTGGACGTAGCGGACTGACCAGCTCCGCTCGCCGTCATTGGCGGTGCGCGTCTCGGAGCAGCTCGAGGAACGCGCGGGCGGCGGCCGTTGGTGCCCCTGAGCGCGTGTACAGGGCGATCGTGCGGCGCAGCGGCGGATCGAAGCTGGCGATCGCCGCGCCGCGCGCGGCCGCCTCCTCGGCGAGCGGCTCTGGCAGGATCGTGAAGCCCGCCCCTGCAAGCACCAACGGCACGATCGCCTGGCGCTGGTTGGTCTCGACCGCGACGACGGGGACGGTGCCCATGCGTGTGTAGAGCTCGTCGAGCATGCTGCGGGTTGACGCGCCCGATGGCATCGTCACGAGCGGGTGCCCGACCAGCTGTATGGCCTTGATCCGGCGACGCCGGTGCGGCGAGGGGCCGGGAGGCTCGTGCGTCCGGGAAGCCTCGTCGCCGTCCGCGTCGATCCACGCCTCGGCGCCGGGCGGCGCCACCGCCAGGAGCTCCTGCTCGAACAGCGGTTCGACCACGAGCCCAGCCCCGACCGCGGCGAGGTCGGCGATGCCAAGGTCGCCGCGTGCCGAGGCCACGACTGCGGCGACCGTCTCGGCATCCTCGACGCCGATCGCGCGAATCGTGACTGCGGGGTAGCGATCACGGAACTCGCCGATCAGCGGCGCGAGCTCGCTCACCGACAGCGTCGGGAGCGTCACCAGATCCAGCCTTCCGCCCCGCAAGCCGGCGACCCCGGCCACCGCCTGACGGACCGCGTCGGCGTGCCGCAGCGTCTCGCGGGCGGCCTCGCAGCACGCTTCGCCCGCCGGCGTGAGCGACACGCGATGCCCGGCGCGGTGGAAGAGGAGCGCGCCGAGCTCGCGCTCGAGCGCCGCGATCCGCTTGGACAGCGCGGGCTGGCTGATGTTCACGGCCTCGGCACCGGCGGTGAAGCCGCCCCGGTCGGCGACCGCCAGCACGCATTCGAGATCGATCAGTTGCATGCCGATAGGTTATCGACTGCCTAAAAAAGATCATTTTACTGCATGCAAGTGCTGTGGCAGGCTGCGGCTCGTGAGCTCGCCGGAATACTCGCTAGTGCTCTTCGGAATCGCGCTGTTCGCGGGCCTGCTCGGAGCGCTGCTGGGTCTTGGCGGCGGCTTCGTCGTGGTTCCGGCGCTGACGCTGGTCCTGGGTCTAGACATCAGGGTGGCGATCGGCGCTTCGGTGATCGCGGTGGTGGCGACCTCGAGCGGCGCCGCGGCCGCCTACGTGCGCGACCGGCTGACCAACCTGCGCGTGGCGATGGTCCTCGAGATCGCCACCACGACGGGCGCCATCACCGGTGGCTATCTGGGCGGCGTCCTGCCGACCGGCGTCCTCTACGTCGTGTTCGGCTCCGTGCTGATCGTCTCGGCCGCTGGCATGCTGCGCAATCGCAACGACGAGCACCCCGATGTGAGCCCGGACCGCGCCGCCCAGACGCTCCGCCTGGGCAGCGCCTACCGCGATGCCGGCAGCGGCGAGGTGATCAGCTACGAGGTGACCCACGTGCCGGCCGGCGCGGCGCTGATGTACGTCGCGGGAACCGTGAGCGGGCTGCTCGGCATCGGTGGCGGCGTGCTCAAGGTGCCTTCGATGGACCTGGCGATGCGACTGCCGATCAAGGTCTCGACCGCCACCTCGAACTTCATGATCGGCGTGACCGCGGCGGCGAGCGCCGCCGTCTACTACGGGCGCGGCGACATCAAGCCGTTCATCGCCGGGCCGGTCGCGCTCGGGGTGATCGTCGGTGCCCTGGGGGGAAGCCGGCTGCTGCCCCAGGTGCAGAACCGGGTCGTGCGCGTGATCTTCGTGGCCACGATCCTGCTAACCGCCGTGGACATGTTGCGGAGCGGCCTGTGAGCACCGTCACGACCGAAGACGAGGTCGAGCTCGACGAGCGCGAGGTTCCCTCCCAGGTCGGTGTCCGCGTCGAGCAGGCGATCTCCTACTCGCTGCGCGGCGGCGTGATCGTCGCCTTCATGCTCGTGGCGATCGGGATCGCACTCGGCTACGTCGACGGCACGTTCGCGGGTGGCGGCGCCCGCGTCGACAGGCTCACCGCCTCGCGGTCACGCGTCCCCCATACGCTGACCGCGGTCGTCATCGGCGCGACTCACGGTCGGGCCGATGGCTTGATCGCGCTCGGCCTGGTCGTGCTTGTGATCACCCCGATCCTGCGCGTCGCCGTGTCGATCGTCGGCTTCATCCACCTGGGCGATCGCACGTACGCGATCATCACCTCGATCGTGCTCGCGCTGCTCGTGATCTCGTTCTTCGTCACCGGTGCGTCGTAGCGCGCGCCGCTAGTCCTCCCACGGACCCTGAGCTCGAGGCACTCACCCACTTGCGCTTACCAGCAGGCGGAGCGTGAGGCCGTCGCGCTCGCCGTCGAAGTAGCGCTCGAGCACCTCGGCGAACCGCGGCTCGCCCGGATCCGCCTGCTCGAACAGCGTCATCGAGGAGCGCAGCTTGAGCGCGTCGAGCGGGCCGAAGATGTCCGTGGCGGTGTGCTGGGATTGAGCCAGGAGGGCGGCTGCGCATTCGCGCAGCCGCCCTCCCAGGATCGGGTGGGCGAGATACGCCTCGGCCTCCCGCAACCCAGAGATCGCGTACTGCTGCGCGATCGGGCTGCGACCGAGTCCGGCCAGCTGCGGGAACACGAACCACATCCAGTGGCTGCGCTTGCGTCCGGCCCGCAGCTCCTCCAGCGCCTGCGCGTACGTGCCACCGGCGTCCTGCGCCGCCACGAACCGCTCGAGTCGATGGCCACCGCTCATCCGCTGCTGAGGCGCCTCGCCGCTCACCCGGACAGCGCCGCGGCGAGCTGCTGCGGCGCCTGCGCGCCCTCGCGGAAGGCGCGCTCGGCATCGAGCTCGGCGGCGCCCGCGGCGCCGCCGAGCACCACGTGCGGCTGCCCGCGCTCGTGCAGCGCCGTGGCCAGCTCGTCGGCCGGCTCCTGGCCGGCTGCCACGATCACCGTCTCCGCCGGCACGCGCCGCTCAGCGCCCTCGCCGTCGCGGATCACCACGGCGTCCGGCTGGATTCGCTCGTACGCGACCCCGGTCAGCAGCTCGACTCCGGCGCGCTGGAGCGCCTGCAGCGTCACCCAGCGGGTGGACGGCCCGATGCTCGCGCCGATCCGTCGACCACGGCGCATCAGCGCCACCTGCCGCTGCCCGTCGCCGGCGTGGAGCGGATCGCCGCCGGCGGTGTCGGCGGGGGGCGCCGCCTCGCCGGTGCCGCCCGGCGGCCGCAGGCCGTGAGCGGCATAGAACGCGCGACGTGCGTCCCCGGTCGGAGGGTGACTCAGCAGGTGCGCCACATCGACGCCGATGCCGCCGCCTCCGATGATCGCCACCCGCCGTCCGACCTCAACTCCGGGATCGAGCAGCAGCCGGGCGTAGCTGAGCACGTGTGGCATCTCCGCCCCGGGCAGCTGCACCCGGCGCGGGGTCACGCCGGTCGCGACGACGACGCCGTCGAAGCCGGCCAGCGCGTCAGCGTCGCTCACGCGCGTCTCGAGCGAGACCGCCACGCCGAGTCGCGCCAGCTCGCGCTCGAAGTAGGCGATCGTGCCGGCGAACTCTTGCTTGCCCGGGATCCGGCAGGCCATCCGGAACTGGCCGCCGAGCCGCGCGGCGGCCTCCAGCAGCTCGACGTGGCAACCGGCGTGCGCCAGTGCCAGCGCCGCCGCCATCCCCGCTGGGCCGCCGCCGACCACCGCCAGGCGGGCGCCGGCCCGCAGGGCCGGCGCCCGCTCCAGCTCGAGCTCGTGTCCCGCGCGCGGATTCACCACGCACGACACGCGGCGGTCGAAGATCGAGCGGTCGATGCACGCCTGGTTGCAGCTGATGCACACGTTGACCGCTCGCCGGCCGCGCTCGCGGCCCTTGGCGACGATCTCTGGATCGGCCAGGAAGGCGCGCGCCAGCGAGGCGAAGTCGGCATCGCCGGCGGCGATCAGCTGATCCGCCTGCGCGAGTGTGTTGATCCGGTTGGAGGCGACCACCGGGACCGCGACGACCGCTCGGATCGCCCGTACCCACGGTGCCCACGCCCCTGGCGGCACGCTTCCCTGGACGGTCGGGACCTTCGCCTCGTGCCACCCGACCCCGACGTTGAGCGCGTCGACTGGCCCGCTGGCCAGCCGACGCGCCAGCGCCAGCACCTGCTCATGCTCGGTCCCTCCGGGCACAAGGTCGGCGCCTGAGATGCGGTAGACGATCGCCTGCCCCGGCCCGGCCGCATCCCGAACCGCGGCGGCGACCGCCAGCGGGAAGCGCAGCCGTCGCTCGGCGTCGCCGCCCCACTGGTCGTCGCGCAGATTGGTGGCGGGAGCGGTGAACTGGTTGAGCAGGTAGCCCTCGGAGCCCATCAGCTCGACGCCGTCGAAGCCCAGCTCGCGAGCGCGGGCGGCGGCACGGGCGAAGTCCTCGATCGTCTCCAGCACCTCCTCGCCCGACAGCGCCCGCGGCTCACAACGGCTGTAGCTCGAGTACACCGCCGAGGGGGCGACCGGCTGCAGGCCGAAGGCCTGCTCGCGCGCGTAGCGCCCGGCGTGGAACAGCTGCGCCAGGATCCGCCCGCCGGCCTCGTGTACCGCCGCGGCGGTCCGCTCCAGCCGCTGCGCCCCGGCGTCCTCGTTGATCAAGCCGTAGCTCGGCCCGCCAGCGCCGACGCGGCTGACCGCGGCGCCGCCGGTGACGATCAGCGCCGCCCCGGCCGCGGCCCGCTCGCGGTAGAACGCGGCCAGCGCCGCACCGCCGTCGTCGAGCGCCTCGAGCCCGAGGTGCATCGAGCCCATCACGATCCGGTGGGGCAGCTGCAGCGGGCCGATCGCTCCCGGCTGCCAGACGTGGCTCAGCATCGGCGCCGCACCATCCTCCGGTCTCCGCATTCCGACAGGGCTGCCAGCCCGCACCTTCGAGCTAGCGCAGCAGCTCCCGGGCGATCGTCGTCTTCTGGACCTCGGCCGTTCCCTCCTCGAAGCGCTGCGCGCGCGCGTCGCGGTAGACGCGCTCGATCGGACCGCGGAAGTATCCGATGCCTCCGTGCACGTGCAGCGCCGAGTCGGTCACGCGCTGCAGCATCTCGGAGGCGAACAGCTTCGCCATCGCCGACTCGGCGCTTGCGTCGTGATCGCGCTCCCAGGTCTCGGCGGCGTGCAGCACGAGCCTGCGCGCGGCCTCGATGTCGGTGGCCATCTCGGCCAGGCGGAACGCGACCGCCTGGCGCTCGGCGATCTTGCGACCGAACGTCTCGCGTTGCTTGGCGTAGTCCACAGCCAGGTCCAGGGCTCGCTGGGCGAGTCCGACGCAGCTCATCGCCAGCGAGATCCGGCTGGGGACGAGGAAGCCGTCGAGCGCCACCTCCAGTCCCTGACCCTCCGCGCCGACCCGGTTGGCGACCGGAACCGGGGCGCGGTCGAACACGAGGTGGGAGTGATCGGTGCCGTAGAGGCCGAGCGACTCCGGCATCAGCCGGTTGTCGATCCCGTCGCCGTGGGGCGGAACCATCAGCGCGACCGTGCCATCGGTGCCGCGCGTGCCCGCCATCCGCGCGAACAGCAGCAGGTAGTCGGCGATGTGCCCGAACGTGATCAGGTGCTTCTCGCCGCTCAGGTAATACGTGTCGCCATCGCGCTCGACGCTGCAGCGGATGTCGGCGCCGGTGCCGGCATGCGGCTCCGTCAGCGTGAACGCGACCTTGATCTCGGTGCGGATCTGGGCGGCCACGAACCGCTCGCGCTGCTTGGCGTAGACGACCGCGAGGTCGAGCGCCCGCTGGGCGAGCCCGACGCAGCTCATCGCCAGCGAGATCCGGCTGGGGACGAGGAAGCCGCCGAGCGCCACCTCCAAGCCCTGACCCTCGGCGCCGAGCCGGTTGGCGACCGGCACCGGAGCGCGGTCGAACACGAGGTGGGAGTGGTCGGTGCCGTAGAGGCCGAGCGACTCCGGCATCAGCCGGTTGTCGATCCCCTCGCCATGGGGCGGGACCATCAGCGCGACCGTGCCGTCGGCGCCGCGCGTG
>JASHQV010000246.1 GCA_030038955.1 Solirubrobacteraceae bacterium | reverse complement strand
GTCGACACGCTGCTGCGCGACTGCGCTGCCGCGCTGGCGCCGATCGGCGCGGCCCGGGGAGTCGTCGTGCAGGTGGGCGGGGCACCCTCCGACGTGGCGGTGCTGGGCTCGCGTGCCCGCCTCGCCCAGGCGCTCTGCAATCTGATCCAGAACGCGATCGAGCACGGCGCCGGGCCGGTGTGCGTGCAGGCGAGAAGCGTGGGCGGGAGCGTGCGTCTCGAGGTCATCGATCAGGGCGCCGGCCTGGCGCGGCCGCTGAGCGAGCTGATCGGCGGTGGTCGGCGACGGGTGTGGGCGGCGGCCACCACGGCCAGGCATGGCCACGGCCTCGCGGCCACCACGACCAGGCATGGCCACGGCCTCGCGGTCGCCGCGTCGGTGGCCGCCGCCCACACCGGCCGGCTGCTCAGCGCCCCGTCCGAGCGCGGCGCCCGGCTGGTGCTCGAGCTCCCCTTCGAGCCGGTCGCCGCCGCGCACCCAGACGAGCCCGTCTGAGCCCGGAGCGAGGCCGGGGGTGGTCGTCTGCTCCGGCGGGTGGCGCGGGGAGCAATCACCGTCCGCGATGCGGCGCGCGCCGGGGCGTGCGACGCACCCGGCGCCATGCGCACCCGCCGGACGTGTTCCCCGCCTGCGATGCCGCGTGCGCCGGGGCGTGCGACGCACCCGAAGCCAGCACACCCGCCGGACGTGATCCCCGCCTGCGATGCGGTGGGCGCTGGGGCGCCCAACGCGCCCGGCGCCATGCACACCGACCAGACGGATCAGCGCCCGCCATGCAACCTGCCGTGCAGTCCGCCGGCGTGCAACGTGCCCTGCGACGCAGGGCGGGGATCCGGCCGTACGGCCGGATCCCCGCCCACCCCCGCCCAGCCTGCAGATCCACGCCGCGAACGCCACCGGAGCGCCAAAGTGGGACGCCCATTGACAGATGGGTTGCAAAGTGGGAGAGAGTGGGATACAGTGGCGCCCGCATGCAGGAACCCGGGTGGCAGAGCTCCTCCCACTCGGCCACCCGGGTTTCACCTTCGATCAGGCGAATGAGAACCCTTGATCTTCCGCGGCACCTTCGAACACACGCTCGACGCCAAGCACCGTCTGACCGTCCCCGCCAAGTACCGCGCCGCGCTCCGGCGAGGGCTGGTGCTGTCGATCGCGCCGGAGACGACTCCCGGCTCGCCGCGCGCGCTGGCGATCTGGACGCTCGCCGACCACGAGGCCTACGCGGCCGCTGCGCTCGGCAAGCTGAACCCGCTCGGGCCGGACATCCGCGAGCTCAAGCGGCTGCTGTTCAACTCCTCGTTCGAGATGGAGCTCGACTCCGCCCATCGGCTGATGATCCCGGGCGGGCTGATGCAGTACGCGGGGCTCGACAAGGACGTCACCCTGACCGGCTCCGGCGAGTGCCTGGAGATCTGGGATCGCGAGGCGTACGCGACGTACAACCAGGGCCTGCTGGCCCGCTACTCCGAGATCGCGGCCAGCATTGACCACACTGATTGACATGCCGACGACGCACGTGCCGGTCCTGGCGGGCGAGCTGGTCGAGCTGCTCGACCCGCAGCCGGGCCAGGTTGCCGTCGACTGCACCTTCGGGGGCGGCGGACACGCTCGGCTGGTCGCCGAGCGGATCGGCCCGTCGGGAACGCTAGTGGCGATCGATCGCGATCCCCAGGCGGCCGAGCGGTTCGCCGAGATCGCCGACGAGCTGCCCTGCCAGACGGTCTTCATCCACGCCGACTTCGCCTCCGGATTGTCCCAGCTGCAGGGAGATCTCCGTCCGGCCGAGATCGTTTACTTGGATCTCGGCATGTCCTCCATGCAGGTGGACACATGGACGCGCGGTTTCTCCTACGCCTACGACGCGCCGCTCGACATGCGGATGGATCCGGACCAGGAGCTGACCGCGGCGGAGATCGTCGCCGACTGGGACGAGCGGCGCCTGGCGCGTCTGTTGCGCGAGTACGGCGAGGAGCGCTACGCCTCCCAGATCGCGCGCGCGGTCGTCCGAGCGCGTCGCCGCGCCCCCGTCACCTCCACGCAGGAGCTGGTGGAGATCATCAAGTCGGCGGTTCCGATCCCAGCCCAGTTCGCCGGCGGGCATCCCGCCCGCCGCGTGTTCCAGGCCCTGCGGATCGCTGTCAACGACGAGCTGACGCAGCTGGACTTCGCGCTGCCGGCGGCGTGGCAGCTGCTCGCAGCTGACGGAAGGCTGGCGGTGATCTCGTTCCACTCGCTCGAGGACCGGCGCGTCAAGCGATTCCTGCTCGAGCGGGCGCGCGGCTGCGTGTGCCCGCCTGAGATTCCCGTCTGCGTCTGCGGCCACGAGCCCGAAGCTGAGCTGCTGACGCGAAGGGCCCTGGTGCCGACGCCGGGCGAGGTGGCAGCCAATCCACGCTCGAAGTCGGCGCATCTGCGGGCGGCGAGAAAGCTGCCGGTGACGGGCGGATGACACCACCTGCGGCGACCGTGGCTGCGCGGACGATCGAGCGGCCCCCGCGGCCCGGCGCCCGCGGCGGCGCCCGCACCGATTCGTCAATCGGCACGGACGCTAGCCAGCGCACCCGCCGGCGGACCAGCACGAGCGGCGGCGACCGCCCCCACCGCCGGACCGTTGGCCCGATCGGTCCGGCGCCGCGGGCGCCGCGCCGGGTGTCAGGGCCGGCGGGCG
>JASHQV010000245.1 GCA_030038955.1 Solirubrobacteraceae bacterium | reverse complement strand
TGCGTAGGGTCCGTAGGAGCATTAGTCGTGAGATTTGGGGCGCGTCCAGACGCCCGCCAAGACCGCGAACTAGTTCTTCTACGGGGCCCTTGGCCGCTGAGCACTGCCGACGTGCACCCAGGTCGCCGGTCGCATCGCTGCGGTGGACGCTGAGCTGAGCTTGCATGGGGAGTGCGTTCCCTGTACACCTACTCCGTGCGATGGACAGCTGAGCTGCTAAGTCAAGGCGAGCGATGTCGCTGATCGAGGAAGCGCGAGCCGTGCGCCAGCGCGTCATCGCCCGCCTCCAGGAGCTAGAGCCGCTGGCCCGCGAGTACGAGGAGCTTCGGCGCGCCGCCGCCGAGCTGGGTATCGAGGCACCCCACGCCCCTGCTTCTGCCACCGCCTCGGTGGCTTCCGCCCTCGCCGAGCACGCGTCTGCGGCGGTGGAGGACGCCGCTGGCCCGCCGGCACCACGCCGGGCGCCGGCCCGCCGCCGGGCCGGCAACGGGGCAACGGCTGGCGGGCCGATCCGCCGCCGACCCGGCGGCAGGGCAACGTCCGCTCCGCCCAGCGCGCCACGCGGCAACGGACGCGAGCTGGGGGAGCGAGTGCTGCGCGTCGTCCACGAGCAGCCCGGGCAGACGGTCGCCGACTACGCGCGCGCGCTGAACCTGGCTCCGGCCGTTCTCTACCGACCCGTTCGCGAGCTGACGACCGTCGGTCAGCTGGTCAAGCGCAACCGGCAGCTGTACCCGGGCTGAGCCCAATCGGTACGTCCGCGGAGGATCCCGCTACGCGGCAACCGCGGGCGTCTCAGCCAGCCGCGGGCGCTTGGCCGCCTCGCGCTTGGCCTGCTCGTGGCCGAGGAACGGCAGCAGCATCGAGTAGGCGAGATCGGGCAGCAGCGCGGGAAGCTCGGACGTCTGACCCTCCAGCACCCGCGCGAACACCACCTCGCTGATCCCGCCGATCACAGTCTCGGCCGCCAGCGCCGGTGGACGACGGTGGCCGGGCAGCCGCTCGGCTCCCTGCCGCACCAGCTCGGCAAACGTGTTCAGCACCTGGTTTCGCCTGGCGATTGGGCCGGGGCCGGCCGCCAGCACCTCGACGATCACGAGGTCGGCGTAGCGCGGCTCATCGGCCAGGAACTGGAGGAACGCCGCCAAGCCGTCTCGGATCGCCGCCGCGAAGCCGTCGGCCTGCTCGTAGGCGGCGCGGACCACTCCCAGCAGCTCCGTCGTGACGGCGTCGATCGCGGTGTTGAACGCTTCCTGCTTGCCCGTGAAGTGGTCGTAGAAAGTGCGCCGGGAGACGCCGGCGGTGCCGATGATGTCCTCGATGCTCATCGACGCGTAGCCAGCCAGGCTGGTCACATCCACGATCGCGTCGATGATCCGCTGCCGCTGATTCTGCTCCACGTAGCTGCGCGGCAGGTTGTGTCGGCCCGGCGGCAGCTGATGCTCGGCGCGCGGGCGTGAGTTTCGCTTCGACGCCACGGTGGAAACATACCTGTTTCCTCGGCTGGAATCTAGCGGCTGCCCAGCGCGTCCACGCTGCCGCCCGCCCGGCCCCTGCCTGCCGTTCGAGTCCATGGCGTTCACTATACCTCATCCGAGGACGATCGTAAACTAGTGCTTTTCCAAAGTCTTAGGCCGACGGGCGATCAGCCGCAACCCGCACGCGCGTGGTCAGCGCCACCAGCGTCGGTGCCAGCTCAGGGAGCATCTCCGGCTGGCCTGTGAGCAGTCGGTGCTGGATCATCCGCAGCATCGCGCCGACCGTCGCCTGAGCCATCTCCTCGCGCTCGAGGCCGGCACAGTCGCCCGGCTGCCACGGCTCGCAGTCGGCCAGACGCGCGGCCACCAGCGAGACCACCTCCTCGTGGCGAGCGCGACCTTCCGGGCCCGCCGAGAACGCCTCGATCATCGCCAGCCTGGCGTGTGCCGGCCACTGCGCGAAGTAGTCAAGCAGATTGACGATCAGCTTACGGACCGTCGGCTCGTCGGCGCTGAGCACTCGGTCGATGTCTGCGATCACCGCGTCGTAGGCGGCGAAGAAGCACTCCTCGCGGTTGTGAAAGTGCACGTAGAACGTCCGCCGCGACACCCTGGCGCGCTCGAGCACATGCTGGACGCGCGTGCTCGCGTATCCGCGCTGCCCGGCAACCTCAGCCATCGTCAGCATCAGTCGGCCCCGCACGTCGTTCGGCCAGGCGCCGGACGGGGCGACGGCGGACTGCGAGAGCACGCACGGCAGGCTAGCCGACGGGTTCACTAAAAACAAGATTGTTTTTAATTACCGAGGCATGCTATAAATTCTGTGTGCATTGATTTCACTCTGCCCCCGACGCGGGCGGCGCCGGGCCTACCCGCTCGGAGGTGGATCGGCAGTCAGATGCGGGAAGCGAGTGGTGAAGCCCGTGATCGTCGGCTGCTGGCGGCACGACGGCGCCGCCACGTCCCGGCCGGTCGTGCGGAAGAAGTAGTCGGCGATCAGCGAGACGATGCTGGGTGGCTTCGGGTCGATGCTGCTGGCCTTGATCGGGATCGAGCCGGTGGCGCTCGTCGGCGGTGCCGGGTTGCCATCCGTGCACTCGGAGGTGTTCAGCACCGACAGCGCCCGCTGCAGCTGGTTGTAGATCCCGGGCGTTCGGTAGCCGCTGTCGCGGTCGATGCCGAGCGGGCGGGGATAGAAGGCGAGGCTCAGCGGGCTGAGCGTCTGCGACGCCCGCAGGTAGTGCACTGCCTGGCCCCTGGCGTAGGGGTCCTGGCTGTAGTACGCGTTTGTAGCTGCGGTCACGTTGCCGAAGAACCCGGTGATCTCGTGGTCGAACAGGCCGATGTAGCGCACCATCGGGTCGGCGTTGCGCAGGAACGGCTGGAATGCC
The DNA here is from genome assembly GCA_030038955.1 of Solirubrobacteraceae bacterium. Classification (GTDB taxonomy): domain Bacteria; phylum Actinomycetota; class Thermoleophilia; order Solirubrobacterales; family Solirubrobacteraceae; genus Palsa-465. The sequence continues at coordinate 12,940 of JASHQV010000245.1, read as the reverse complement.
TCGAGCAGCGACGGGATCCGCGCGAGGATGCTGTCGAACGCCGGCAGCCCCCGCCTGGACGCGTTCACGGCTTGACCGAGCCGCTCGAACAGCGCCCGCAGCTGCGGCGCCAGCTCGGTGGTCAAGGCGAATGTGGTGCTGAGCTCGGAGGCGATCGGCTCGAGCGCGCGGATCGTCGGGTCGGCGCGCTGGCCGAACGCGGTCAGTGCTGGCAGCGCCAGGCGGGTCTGCCGCTCGAACGCCGGCAGCGCCTGGAACACCTGCGACAGCTTGCGGTTGCGCGCGGCGGTCGTGCGGAACAGGTCGTTCGCGGCTGTGATCAGCCCCGACAGCTGCCCGCGACGGGCGCTGATCGCCGCGAAGAGCTCACCCGTGTGAGACACCAGGCCGCGCACGGCGGCCGACTGCTGGTTGAGCGCCTGCAGCAGTCGCTCGCCGGAGTCGAAGAACCCTGGCAGCAACCCGAACGACGCGTTGATGTCCTCGCCCTGGCCCGCGACCGCGCCGGCCTGGTCCTCCATCCAGGTCTCGAACGCACGCCGCGTCCTCGGGTCGAACGTCGACAGGATCTGGTCGATCGCGACGTCCGGCTCGACCTGTGCGTCGGGCAGCCGGCCGTGGTCGGGCAGGAAGCCACTCGAGCGGCTGCCCGGGCTGAGCTCCACGAACGTCTCGCCGAGCAGCGTCTTGATCCGCAGTGTCGCTCGGGTGTTCCGCGGGATCGGTGCGTAGGCGCGCGCGATCTGCAGGGTGGCGAGCGTGCGGTTGTCGGCCGCGTCCAGCCGCAGCGCCACGACCGAGCCGACGTTGACTCCGGCGATCCGCACGCTGGCGCCGGTGGCCAGCTCGTTGGCTTGAGGGAAGGCCACCTCGACCCGGTAGCCCTGCGGGGCCAGCGGCACCGAGCCGCCGAAGCCGACCCACAGGTACACGAGCAGGAGTGTGCTCGCCAGCACGAAGCCGATCAGCGCGGCCAGGCGCAGCGGACTCGGCGGCGTCTTGATCACTTCGGCACCGCCGTCCCGTTCGACTTCAGCCGGCAGACCGAGTTGAAGCTCGGCAGATCCAGCATCTCGATCAGCGCCAGCAGCGTCGGGTTCTCCTTCGGGTTGCTGGCGTAGGTGTTGTTGAGCAGGTCGAGCGTGCCGCAGTTGAACAGCAGCATCGACTGACGCAGCGGGCCGATCCCATCCTGGCTCGACAGCAGCGAGTCGGTGTCGTGGTTGGCCCACGGCAGGTAGAACAGGTACGACTGCCCGTGCTTCGACTTGTAGGCGAGCTCGTTGACGATGTTGTCGAGCTCACGGGCGAGCGTGGTCAGCCCCGGGGTCGCCTTGGCAAGCTTCTCGGTGGCTGGGGCCAGCAGTCGCGCCGTCGGCTGGGCGGCTATCGAGAATGGCCGCAGATCATCCTTCAGCACCGGCGTCGTCTGCTTGAAGAACGGCCGCAGCTCTTGCAGCGTCGGTCCGAGCGAGCGCGCGCTCGGCTCGAGCTTCGAGAAAGCGATCTGCATCGTGCGCCCGAGCGCGGTGCCCTTGTCGAGCGCTGTGTTGGTGGCCGTCAGCGCTCCCGGCAGCAACCGGATCGTCTGCCGCAGACTCTCGTCCTGGCTGGCGAACGCGCGCCAGACGCCGGCGTTGCCGCGCACGAACGTGGTCAGCTGATCCTCGTTGTCGCCGAGCTCGGTGGCGATCTCGGCGAGGTTGCCCATCAGCGTTCGCAGCTCCGCGCCACGTTCGGCGACCAGGTGGCTGGCCCGCTCGACGTCGCGCGAGAGCGGGTCGAAGTCCCGCAGCACGTCGCCGAGCTCTTGCCCGCCACGGCCCGACACGGCCGTGCCGCCGTCGGTCACCAGGTCGAGCAGCTCGGCCCTCGTGTCGGCGTCCAGTTGCGAGAGGATCTCGTCGAGGTCGACCGTCGGCAGCGTGTTGGCGGGGCCGAGCGTGGCGCCGCTGTGTAGCCGCCGCCCGCCGGCGGCGCTGCCGGGATCGAGCTCGGCCACCATGTCGTCGAGCCCGGTCTTCGGCCGCAGCAGCACGCTCGCGTTGGAGTACATCCGAGCCGCGTACTGCGGGTCGATCTCCATCGTGATCACCGGCAGCCCCCGCTTCAGCGCGACCCCAGAGATCTGGCCGACGGTCACGCCCGAGATCGTCACCGCCTGGCCCTGGCCGGGCAGCACGCCGGACACTGCCGAGACGTCGGCCCGCAGGATGAACGGGTGCTCGCCGACCACGGGCACCCACGATGGCCACTCGATCCGCTCGTGAACGACGAGGTAGCCGAACACGCCGACGCCGAGCACCGCCAGCAGCGCCATCAGCACGAGCGACCGGAGCTCGCGTCGCAGCTCCCGGGCGTTGCGCGCGATCACCAAGGGATCGAACGCGGTGCCGCGCGAGCTCGGCGTCCACCGCCTCAGCGGCCGCCAGCCGATCTGCGGCTTCCGGTCGGGTCGTCTGGGCCGCCAGCTCACTTGAGGCTCCTGGTCGGGTCGTTCGGCAGCGGTGGACGCGGCGCGTTCGGCCGCGAGCCGTCGGCCGCCCCGGTCGACGCCGGCCCGTTGACGTCGGGGATCGGCTGCGTGTAGCAGGGGACCTTGCGCTGCAACGGCGGCACCGAGTTGGGGAAGTCGGGACGGGTGCGCAGCGGCTTGGCGGCCATCTGGGCGAAGCCGGTGTCGTTCTCGCCCGCATAGTTGGTCTGCCCGGACTCGACCAGGAACGGGCCGCCGGAGGCGTTGATGCGGAGGAAGTCGCCGTTGCCGTCGGACCCCTGCCCCTCGGCTGCCTGGGCGACCATCGCGTACCAGAACTCGCGGTAGTTGGGCTCGCCGCTGGACAGCGAGCCGTCCTTGACGACGATCTTGCCGGTCGGGATGAACACCTTCGTCATGCACCGGTTGAACTGGTCGATCGCCGGCAGGAACGTGCGCTCGTCGTGCGTCAGCTTGGCGAGGCTGGCGGAGGCCGGCTGGAGGTCGTGCAGCAGCCCGCCCAGCTCCTTGGTCGACAGCAGCGGATAGGCCTGATCGAGCCACGGGTATGAGGCGGTGATCGTCGCGGGCAGCTGCGGCAGCGACGCGGCAAGCGTGTCGGCGAACCGCTGTCCGGCCGGGAACGCCGACTCCAGCGCCGCGAACGCGGTGTTCGCGTGCCTGGCGGTCGGTCCGAGCAGCGCGACCGTGCGCCGCAGGCCCCGCTGCTCGGCGGCCATCGCCCGCATCGTCGTGTCGAAGCTGGTGATCAGCGGCCCGAGCTGGTCGTCGGCCCGGGTCAGCCCAGCGCTCGCCTTCGCGAAGCCCGCGACCACCTTCGACAGCGCTCGGCCGCCCGGTCCGGTCAGCGCCTCGGACACGATCGCCGAGTCGCGCAGCGAGGCGGCGCTCGTGTCGAACGTGTGGTTGATCGCCTGCGCGCCGGTCAGTCCCCGCACGGTCGGGTCGAGCTGGTGGTCCTCTGCGGCCGTCGGTTTCGTGTCGAGCGCCGTCCCCATGCCCGCCAGCAGGCTCTGCAGCTGGTGGCGCGCGTAGGCGCCGAACACGTCGAACAGCTGGTCGATCTGCACCGGATCGGTGCTGTGGTCGAGCGGGATCGTGCCGCCGTCGCCGATCGACGGCGAGTCGGGGGTGCCGGGTGACAGCTGCACGTAGAAGTTGCCCTCCAGGAACAGTCGCGGGCGGATGTCGATCGTCGCGTCGCGATGGATCACCTGGCTCGAGCTGTCGATCTGCATCGCCACCACCGCGTCGTCGGTGTGGCGGTAGCGCCCGGTGCCGGTCACCTTGCCGACCTGGACGCCACCGATCCGCACCGGCGAGCCCGGCTCCAGCAGGTTGGAGCTCGGCACCACGGCGTACAGCATCCGGTGTTCGGTGAACGGCAGCTGCTTGGTGAAGATGAAGTACGAGGCGATCGCCAGCAGCAGGAACCCGACGATGCTGGCCTTGACCGGCGACAGCCCGCGATCCGCCCACCTCACGGCAGCACCCGCTTGGTGCGCTCGGTGCCGCTCTGGCTGAGCGGCGCGGTGCCGATCACCTGCCGCCCCTTGACGTACTGCTCGTTGCCGGCCTCGCAGACGTCGGGCTGGCCCGGCGCAGCCGTGTACGGGTATGGGTCGGAGTGCAGGAAGCTGTCGTCGTAGTTGCCCTTTGTCAGCGGTGTCACGCCGGCGACCTCGCTGGCCGGCGGCCCGTTGGCCGGTGCCGAGCTCGGCCCCGCCTCGCTGTTGGGCAGCTGCGGCAGCGCCAGCGCGGTGACGCCGAGCATCGTCCCCACCTGGTCTGACTCCGACAGCGCGTTCTCGAGGTTGCGGAAGAACAGCGCCAGGTAGTTGCAGCGGGTCTGGGCCGGCTCGATGAACGCCACCGTTGGCTCGATCAGCTGGGCGGTCTCGGTCAGCAGCGACAGTCCCGGCAGCGTCGCCTGGTTCTGCGCAAGCCGCTGGATCGCCGCGAGCGTGGCGGTCAGCCGGCGGTTCAGCGACGGCGTGCGCGGCAGCGCCCTGATCCCCGCCGTCTCGGCCGGAGCCAGCTGCGTCGAGGCGTCCGCGAGGCTGGCGAACGCGGGGCGGAGGCGGTGGAACAGGTTGGTGGTGTCGTCGATGAATCGGGCCTCGGCCGGCAGCTGTCGGGTGGCCGTTCGCAGCGCCGGCGGCCCGCCGGTGATCGCGGCCTGCAGCGCCTGCGTGTGCCGCGACAGCGGCGTGAACGTCAGGTCGATCCCCTTGAACAGATCGGCCTGCTGGTGTGCGACGGTGACGACTTCGTGCGCCGCCCGCTCGAGGCTCGGGAACAGCTGCGCCCACTGCGTCGCCGGCCGCAGCAGGTTGCTCATCACCGGCAGCAGGTTGTCGACCAGTGGCTGCACCTCGCCGAGCGCCTCGTTGAGGTCGTTGCCGCGGCCTGCCAGCCCGTCCCCGAGGTTGTTCAGGTTGACCTGGCTGGCGCGTCGCACCTTGGGGCTGAACATGTCGAAGAAGTCGTCGATCTCGACCGGCTCGGAGGTGTGCGACAGCGGGATCGTGGCGCCGGGGGCGAGCGTCCGGCTCGAGCGACCCCGCGTGATCTGCAGATATTTGAGGCCGAGCGGCGACACCGGCCTGATCAGGTCGGTGGAGTCCACCGGCAGACGGCTCAACGTCTGGTTGAGCTTCAGGTGTAGAACCGCGATCACCTTCCCGCCCGGCAGCTTCGCCGCCGTGATCGAGCCGATGTAGCCGACCCGGGTGCCGCCGATCATGACGCCGTCGGAGGCCAGCAGCCCGGCGGCGTCGGGCACCTGCACGTTGAGGTCGTAGGTGGGGACGAACGGCAGGCCGCTATTGGCGTTGTAGGCGAGGAACACAGCGATGATCAGCACCAGCACGGTCAGCGATCCGATCAGGATCCGGTTGGCCAGTGGCGACTGCGAGCGGCGGCTGCTCATCGTCCGATCAGGTAGCCGAGCAGCGACTTGACGCTCGCGCCGCCCTCGCTCGCGACCGATCTGACCGCGGTCTTCGCGAGCTCCGTGGTGCTCGCGCCCGCGGTCAGCGCCGTGCTCGTCGTGGTTTCGCTGATCTTGGTCGCACTCGCCGTGCTTCCGCCCCTCGTGGTCGCGCTCGCCGTGGTCGCGCGCCCCGCGGATCTGCCGTCGGCTGCGTTGGCGACCGCGTGGCCATAGCCGAACTTGGCGCTGCAGCTGGCGTCGAACGTGCTGGTGCGCGGCGTGCAGTCACTCACCTGGACGAGCGTGCGGATGTAGTGCCCGAGCGAGTCCTCGCCGTTCACCGACCCGGTGTAGTAGTAGATGAAGCGCATCACGTCCTCGATCCCGCCTGCGTCGTCGAAGCTCTGGGCGACGGCGGCGATGTCGGTCGCCAGCGGCAGCAACGGCCTTGCCAGAGCCAGGAGCTGGCGGGCCAGGGCGTGCGTGCGCGGGAAGATCGTGATGCCTCGCTGGGCCAGCTTGCCCAGCGAGGCAAACGACGGGATCGAGCTGTCGGCCAGGCGTCCGAGGCCGTGCACCGAGGCGTTGACGGCCGAGGCCTCCGACGCCAGCGACTGCAGCGCCGGGGTCATCTGGTCGGCGAGGCCGCTGAGCCGGTTCGTGGCCGGCCGCAGCTGGCGCAGGAACGCCGGGAAGTCTCGGATGTTCTGCTGGATCGCCCGTCCCTCGCGGGCCGACGCGAGCGCCACCGTGCCGGCGTGCTCGATGAACCCGCCGAGGTGACGCCGCTGGGCGGCTAGCGGTGCTAGCACCCGGGCCGACTCGTCGGTCAGCGCTGCCAGCGTGCGGTCCTCGGAGGCCAGCACGGCGATCACGTGGTCGGTCTGCTCGAGCGCCGGGTCGGCCTGTCTCAAGGCCGCGTTCAGCTCCGTCCCGTTGCCGGCCAAGCCGGCCCCAAGGCCGGCGATGATCAACCTGAAGCGCTCCTGCTCGGGCAGTCGCATGATGTCGTCGAGCAGGTCGAGTCCGACCGGCGTTGTCGTGTTCTGCACCGGCAGCTGGTGCTGCCCCTGGTTGGGGCCCGACTTGATCGCGGGTAGCGGCGGCGCCGCCGGCGCGCCCGGTTGGCGCGGCTGCGTCGGCGTGCACTGGACGAACTGCTCGCCGAGCAGCGACTCGACGTCGATCTCGCAGTGGGCGTCGGTCCGGAACGGGACGAACTGGCGGTCGCTGATCGCCAGCACAACCGCGGCCCGGTTCTGGGCGGTGAGGTCGATCGCGTGGATCTGGCCGACCACGACCCCCGCCACCTTGACCTGCTCGCCGGGGATCACGAACGAGGAGTTGTAGAACACCGCGCGCACCAGGTAGGCACTGCTGCCGGCGCCCGTGAAGCGCGCGACCGCCAGCGCGATCACGCCGGCAATCGCCGCCAGCGCAACCAGGCCGAAGCCCCACCGGGCTGCCCTCACGGGCTGCCCCCGATCGTCTCGGATGCGTTGCAGTGAGCGTTCGACAGCGGTCCCGAGTCGACGAACGGCGTCGAGTGATCGCCCGGCGGGACGATCGCCGAACCGGGGCAGCGCTCCAGCACGCCGGTCTTCAGGTACGGGCTCGAGCCGCGAAGCCTCGCGGGAACCTGGGTCAGAGTGCCGCCCTGGCTCGTGTCCGTGAAATCGAAGTCGCCCAGCACCGGCACCGTGCGGGCGTAGTGTCCGTTCGCGTCGTAGGGGGCAAAGATCCCGTCCCAGTTGACGATCCAGGCGACCAGGTCGGGGATGTAAGGCCGCACGAACTCGAAGATCGGCGTCGCTTCGTGCAGCGCCTCAATCGCATGCGGGAAGTCGCGACTGACATCGGAGGCCACCGCCGGCAGCTCGGTCATCGCATCCACCAGGTCGTTGTCCGGACCCGGCTTGTCGAACACCTCGCGCAGCAGCGCGAACGTCGGCACCGCCTGCCGCAGCACCGGGTTCAGCCGCGGCAGCAGCTTCGACAGCGGCCTCACCACCGGGCGGGTGGCGTCGACCAGGCGGGTGAGCGCCGGCAGCGCCTCGGTGCGCAGCCGCGCGAACGCGCTCGACCCGTGACGTAGCGCGCCCGGCAGGTTCGCGAGCGCCTGCGACAGCGAGCTGTTGTCGGAGGCGAGCGCCGTCGCGGTCACCCGGGCCTGGCTGATCAGGTCGGTGAGCTGCGGCGCGCGCTGGTCGATCGCCCCCAGCGCGCGGCTCGTCTGGCTGACGAACGCGTCCAGCGTCGGCGTGCTCGCGTCGATCTCGGAGAACAGATGCGTATACGCCGACAGCGCCGGCGGGAGATACTCCGAGGTCAGCTTGGCCTGCGCCGACTTGCCCTGATACCAGGTCCCGAAGCCCCGGATCAGCCGCCGCAGCCCCTCTCGTGTGTTCGCGTTCAGGGCATCGAAGATCTGGTCGATGTCGACGATTCCCTGCGTATCGGAGGAGGGGATCACCGCATCGTCGGGCAGTGTCGGCTTGAACGGCGGCGCTGGGCTGATGTCGATGTAGCGGCTGGCGACGCTCGTCAGGCCGGGCGAGCGAATCACGGCCGTGGTGCCGCGATGCAGTGGTCCCCAGCTGGAGTCCAGTGCGATGCCGATCTGCGCCTGGCCCTGCGGTGTCAGCGAGATCGACTCGACGCTGCCGACGGGTGTGCCGCCGATTCGGACGAGATCGCCGGTCACGAGCTGCCCCGCGTCCTGGAAGTCCAGCCGGTAGTGATACTGGCTCGGGCGCGTCACCAGGTAGGCGACCACCGCGGCGACGATCACCAGCGCCCCGATCGCCGGCCATCGCCACCGTGAGCGCGCGCTCGGCGGGCTGGCGAGTCCATGCGTCGGCGTGCCCACCCGGCTCGGCGGCTGGCGCGTCAGGGTTGACAAGTCTCGTCCAGCATCGATCGCTCGAAGCGCCTGGCCGCCCGCAGAGACTGGCGCAGCGCGAGTATAGACGCGATCGTTCCCAACTAGCCACGTTCAGAAACAACGCAACTTATGTGACCTCAGATCGTTAGAAACGCTAACGTGTCAGGATTCGCTCATCCGACGCGCTAGCTTGGCGCCGGCCTCGGTCGCGCTGCAAAAACCCGACAGGAGAGAGGTATCCCGAGCCATGAACAAGCTTCGCTTCGCCGCCATCGGCCTGATCGCTGCCCTGGGGACGGCGGGCGTCGCCGCTGCGCAGACCACCTGGCCAGCTGTCAGGGTCACTCCGACGGTGAGCCCCAGCAGGGCGGGCACGCGCGGCCGCCCCCAGTCGGTCAAGCTGAAGGTGGTGTTCCACTGGCAGTCGCTGGGCTACGCCGACCAGCCGATCGTCACCAACTTCCGCATCCTCTTCCCCAAGGGGTCGCTGTACAACGGTGGCCACGTCACGGTCTGCTCGCTGTCGAAGCTGAGCCACCGTGGCCCAGAGGGGTGTCCGAAGGCCTCGATCGAGGGGAGCGGCACCGGCACCGCGTACGCCAATACCACCCAGACCCGCCCACGCATCACGGTCGTCAACGGCGGCGCCAGCAAGGTCTACTTCTACACGGTGCTCAACAACCCCGCACGCGTGCAGGACCCGGTGATCGGCAGGATCAGCCGGATGCATGGAAAGTGGGCCTACTCGCTGAGCATCACCGTGCCCCAGAACCTGCAGATCGTCGCTGGCGTCCCGATCGAGCTCACCTACCTGAACGTCGCGGCGGGCAAGGGACGCTGGCTCGAGACGACCGGCTGTGACCACGGCAGCTGGCCGTTCAGCGCCACTACCAAGTACCTCAACTACAACACCGGGGCCACCGGCGAGTCGAGCTTCGCGGCCTCGGTCAAGTGCCACTCGTAGGGAGCCTGTTGCAGCACCGGTCCGGCGCGGAGGACGCCTTCGGGAGGGGCGTCCTTCGCCGCGTCCGGGCGGTGCGGATGCCGCGCTGGCGCGCTGGCCGTCCGGACCGGAGACCCGGTCGCCGAGGTTCTCGTGCGGCGATCTAAAAACATTAGTATGTGCAGATCGTGCCTGGCAGCCGTCTAGTCGGGGTGCCAGCCGCCACCACCGATGGCCACCACCACCCTTCCCGCCACCGAGCTTCCGCCCCGCCCGCGGGTCGGTGGTGCCCGACTGGTCGACCAGCTTTACGCGATCGTCCGCGATGGTCTCGATCAGACCGGCGACATGGTCGTGCTGACGGGCCGGACGTTGGTCTCGGCCGTCACGCCGCCGTATCCATATGGCATCGAGTTCGTCCAGCAGTTCCTGTTCGCGCTGCGCGTCTGCTGGTTCCCGATGCTGCTGTCGACGGTTGCGTTCGGCTACGAGGCACCCGGCCTGCAGGCTGCCAACGCGCTCAACCTGCTGGGCGCGATCGATCGCCTCGGCGGCTTCTTCGTGCTCGCCTCGATTCGCGAGTTCGCGCCGTTCGTGACTGCCGTGGTGATGGCCGGGGTTGCCGGCACCGCGATCACCGCCGACCTCGGTGCCCGCAAGATCCGCGAGGAGCTCGACGCGCTGCTGGTCATGGGGGTCGATCCGATCAAGAACCTGGTGGTCCCTCGATTCCTTGCGTTGATGCTGGTGACCGGCCTGTTCGACGTGTTCGCGCTGCTGTTCGGGATCTTCGGCGGCATGCTGGCGACGCTCGTCAACCACGCTCCGCTGGGGCCGTTCTTCGCCACGCTCGGCAACAACGCCGAGACCACCGACCTGTGGGGGTCGGTGATCAAGACGACGCTGTTCGGGGCGATCATCGCGGTCGTCTGCTGCTACAAGGGCCTGACCGCCTCGGGTGGGCCAGCGGGTGTCGGTCGGGCGGTGAACCAGGCGGTCGTGATCGCGTTCCTCGGGATCTTCGCGTTCAACTACGCGTTCACCCAGGTGCTGTTGGCCACCCATCCGGCCATAACCACGATCGCGAAGTAGCCGATGAGCTGGCTCGGTCAGACGCCGGCGCTGCCGCCGCCTCCGCTGCGCCCGGCCCCCAGTCCGGCGCAGGTGGCCCGTGGTCGCCTCCACAACGCCGGGCTGATCTTCAAGTTCACCGGGGTGATCGTCCGCGATACGTTCAGCGGCCGGGTGCTCGCGTTCACCGGCGAGACCGTGCGGCAGGCTGGCATCCTGATCGTCTCCTCGACGGTCGTCATCTGGGGCCTCGTGTTCATCGTCGGGCTGCAGTGCGGGATCGAGGGCGCTTATCTGCTGCAGTCGCAGGGCGCCCCGCAATACGCCGGGCTGTTCTCCGCCTGGTGCGACCTACGCGAGCTGGCGCCGCTCACGTTCGGCTACATGATGGCCGCCAAGGTGGGCACCGGGATCGTCGCCGAGATCGGCTCGATGCGGATCTCCGAGGAGATCGACGCGCTCGAGGTGATGGGGATCAGCGGCATCACCTTCCTGTGCGCCACCCGACTGCTCGCCTCCTGGCTGGTGCTTCCGTTCATCTACGTCGGCGGTGTCGCCTGGGGCTTTCTGGCCAGCTACATCGCGGTGGTGCAGGAGGTCGCCAACGTCTCCTCGGGCGGCTATTCGCTGATCTTCTGGGAGTTCCAGAATCCGGGCGACCTGCTGTTCAGCCTGATCAAGGCGATGGCGATGGCGACCGTGATCGTGCTGGTCGGCTGCTACTACGGGTACACGGCGTCGGGAGGGCCGGTCGGGGTCGGCGTGGCGACGGCCAAGTCGATGGTGGTCAACATCGTCTCAGTCCACATCGTCGGGATGCTCGGCACGGAGCTGTTCTGGGGTGCCAACCCGCGCGCCCCAATCGGAGGATGAGATGAGCGGCGCGGACAAGAGCCGCTTCAGCGACCCGGCCGAGTGGCTCGCGGCCGCCGACCGCCGCGGCGGCGCCGTGCAAAGGCGGCCCGCGGCTGTCGATCGCGTTACCGGCGGCGGCGAGCCGCGTCCCGCGCCGCCGGAGGGGGCGACCGAGGAGGACTATCGCTGGCACACCTATCGGCAGTACCCGAGCGACCACCCCCCGGCGGTCGAGTTCGTCGATACCTACAAGGCGTTCGGCTCCAACCACGTACTGCGCGGCCTCAGCATGACGCTTCCCGAGGGTCTCCTCACCTTGATCATCGGCCCCTCGGGAACCGGCAAGTCCGTGTGCATCAACCACATGGTCGGCCTGCTGATGCCCGATCGCGGCGACGTGCTCGTGCAGGGCCAGTCGGTGCCGGGGATGACCGATGCCGAGCTGTTTGAGATGCGCAAGAAGTTCGGGCTGATGTTCCAGGACGGCGCCCTGTTCGGCTCGATGAACATCTTCGACAACGTCGCCTTCCCGTTGCGCCAGCACACCGACAAGTCGGACGACGAGATCGAGGCGATCGTCGCCCGGCGTCTCAGCGAGGTTGGGCTGCTGCAGGATGTGTGGAAGTTCCCGAACGAGCTGTCGGGTGGGATGCGCAAGCGGGCGGGGTTCGCCCGTGCGCTGGTGCTGGAGCCGGACATCCTCTTGTTCGACGAGCCCGACTCGGGGCTCGATCCGGTGCGGACGGCGCTGCTCGGCCGGCTGATCGTCGAGGTGCACGAGGCGATGCTCGACGAGGCCCACGCGCGCGAGAAGCCCCACTTGCCGACGTTCGCGCTGATCACTCATGACGCGCTCACCGCGCGGCGGATCGGCGACTACATCAACGTGTTGTGGAAGGGCAGGATCGTCGAAGCCGGACCCCCCGAGGAGCTGCTCCAGTCCGACAACCAGTTCGTCCGGCAGTTCCTCGGCGGCGAGGCCGACGGGCCCTTGGCGATGGAGTGAGGCGGCGGTGACGGGGCCGATCCAGCGAGGGTTGCTGGCGCTGCTGATCAGGGGAGCTTGGCTGGCTGGCGCGCTGGCGCTGACGGCAGCGCTTGCCGGGCCGGCGGTCGCCGATGTCGCCACGAGGACGACGGCCACGACCCCGGCGCCGACGACGCCGACGAGCACCCAGACGACACCGATCGGCACCTCGACTACGACGACCACCACGACGACGACCACCAGCACGACGACCACCACCACGACGACGACGACCACGACTTCGACCACGGGCGCGACGCCACCGCCGCCGACCACGACCACCACCGCGAGCCCCCACCCCGACCATTCGCATAGGCCGAGCTCAGCCTGCACCGGCAAGCGCGCACGCCGGCACCGAGCGCGACGCTGTCGCTCCACCCACGTGGCAAGGCACCACGCCTCAGCGCACGATCACGCGAGGGCGACGCACGGACACGCTGCCTCGAGGCATCATCGCTCGACCCAGCGATCGCAGGCGAAGGCGACTCCCGGGCCCGCGACAGCTTCGAACGCGCTGCCGCTGCTGTTCCCGTCCGCGGGCCAGGCGGACTTCTTCATCGACAGCTTCCAGGTCCCGCCGTTTCTGTTGCCGATCTATGAGGCTGCTGGGATTCAGTACGACGTGCCGTGGCAGGTGCTTGCTGCGATCAACTGGATCGAGACGGACTATGGGCGTGATCTCAGCGTGTCGAGCGCTGGCGCGGTTGGGTGGATGCAGTTCCTGCCGT
>JASHQV010000244.1 GCA_030038955.1 Solirubrobacteraceae bacterium | reverse complement strand
GGTCCCGGCTGCCGTCGTCCTCGGTCGGGAGACCGACGTCAGCCGGACTCGGAGCGTGGTCTGGGAAGTCAGGCGGAGTCGGTCCCTTCACGCTCGTAAACGCGATGAACTTCGCCATCGCGGGTCCGAGACCATCACGCTGGTAGGTCTCGTGGATGTCCTCGATCACCGCCAGCGTCGCCTCCCGATCCGGGAGCACGGTCGCGAGCGGCGGCTCGTGGGCAATGAGTGTGTGGACCCCTTCTGGATGCCGGGTGACCAGTGCGAGCGCGTTCACGGCTCCGCCACTGCTGGCGAAGATGTCCACGGACCCTCCGTCGAGCTCGGAGATCAGCCGATGCAGGTCCTCTGCGTGCTCGTCCGGCGTCGCCCCCGTGACGCCGTCGGCCCGCGGGCTGCGTCCGACCCCCCGCGGGTCGTAGGTCACGACCGTCCGCTCGGGGAAGTAGCCCGCGAGCGCCGTGAACCCGTTCGCGTCCATCGGCGATCCGATCATCAGCAGCACCGGCTCGGTGCTGCTGGATTCCGCCTCTCGGATGTCGTAGGTAAGCGTGGCGCCAGGCAACGCGAGCGTTTGGATCCTCGGCTCGGTCATCGCTGTCCTTCCTTGATGTCTACTCATACCAATCCACCGCAGCGGCGAGGGTCATCAGCCGGCAGCTGACCCCATCCTGGCATCCGCGGCAGCCATGGCGCGGGCGTCTGCTGGATCATGGGCTCTGTCGGAGCAGGGGGGACGCTACGAGTCCTCTGGGGAGCGTCCCGGAGGGCCGAGTGCCTGTGGGACGTTGGCCGCTCGTTCTGATCGGCTCCCTTTAGGCCTGGTCGTTCGTGGGTGTGGTGATCGTGTAGAGCTGCGTGAGTAGGCGGCGTAGCTGGCCGAACTTTCGGGGTCCGAGCTGTCGTTCCCATTCGGCTTCGACCTCTTGGACGATTTCGTAGATTGCTCTGGTTGCAGCATGGCCTCTGGGGGTGAGGCGAACGCGCTTGGAGCGTTGGTCGTCGCGGTCGGTTACGCGGGTCAGGTATCCGAGCTGCTCGAGCTGTCCGAGCAGGTAGTTGAGCGCCTGCTTGGTCATGCGTGTCTGGGTCGCGAGTTCGGAGGGGCGCTGGTTCTCGGGTCCGGGGTACCGCCACACGTCCACGTGCGCTGCGACGAGGTCGGTGAAGCCGCGGTCGTGCAGTCCGTCGAGCATTCGCTCGCGCACCGTCTCCCATGGGACTCGCAACAGCGCCCCGATCAGCGGCGGCGGTGCAGGCCCGGATTCAGTAAAGCCGCTTGACAGACTCATGCAGCCCAGTATACAATGGTCAAGTCGCTTGACTCAATGGCCTTTTGCCCGAAAGAAGCCACATGTACAACACGACCGAAAGGAGCCGCGGTGTACGAGACCACGGACAACGACACGATCACGGTCGGTGAGCTCGCTGTGCGCTTCCTGGTCGAGGCCGCGGACTCGAACGGGAGCGCATCAGTGTTCGAATGCGATGTCCCAGCCAACTCGCGGATGCCGGCGCCTCACAGCCATGACGGCTTCGAGGAGACGATCTACGGGCTCGAGGGCACGACGACCTGGACGATCGATGACGAAACGGTCGACGTCGCGCCCGGCGCGGTGGTGTGCGTGCGGCGCGGACAGATCCACGGGTTTCAGAACCACGGCGAGATCGACGCAACATTCCTGGCGATCGCGACGCCGGCCTTGTTCGGGCCGGCATATTTCCGCGAGATCGCCGAAGTCCTCACCGCCAGCGCCGGCGGCCCTCCGGATCTGGCCGCGATCGGTCAGGTGATGCGCCGCCACGGCCTCACCCCCGCCCCACCCGAGGATTCAATCTCGACCCGACAGGAGCAACCCAGATGAAGATCGTCCTGTTCGGCTCCGGCGGCATGATCGGCAGCCGGATCGCAGCCGAGCTCGGACAGCGCGGCCATGATCTCACTGGCGCCAGCCGCTCGACCGGCGCTGATATCACCGACCCCGCATCGGTCGCGCGCATCGCCACTGGCGCAGACGCGATCGTCAGCGCGATCTCCGCACGCGGGGTCGACTACACGCTTGCCGACGTCGCGCGGTCACTCACTGACGGAGCGCGCCAGGCCGGCGTCCGCCGGATAGTGATCGTCGGCGGCGCGGGCAGTCTCGCGGTAGCACCCGGGATCCGACTCGTCGACACCCCCGATTTCCCCGCCGAATGGAAGCTCGAAGCGCTACAGCACGCAGACGCACTCGACGTCTACCGAGACATTGACGAACTCGACTGGACCTTCGTCAGCCCGGCGGCCTTCATCCATCCCGGCGAGCGCACCGGTCGCTACCGCCTAGGCGGCGATCAGCTTCTCGTCGACGACCACGGCAACAGCGAGGTCAGCGCCGAGGACTACGCGATCGCGATCGCCGATCTGCTCGAACAGGGCGGCCACGAGCGCGAACGGATCACCGTCGCCTGGTAACCCACTCAACTCACCCCACTCAGATCCCAACTGACGGAGGATCGAAATGGCAGTGGTACTGATCGCATGGGCGTCGTCCCGCAAAGCCTACGAAGCGGTCGACGACGCGGTCGGCAGGACAGCACCGCCCGGCTGCATCGTGCACACCGCGTCGGAGATAGACGGGAGGGTCCGGGTCGTGGACGTTTGGGAGTCTCAGCAGCACATCGATGAGTTCTTTCAAAGCAAGCTAGGCCCGGCGGTTGAGAAGCTCGGCGTCGGAATGGATCCGCCGGAGCTGACCGAGACGTTCTCGATCGAGCGCAGCTGAAACGCGGTGCTTGTCGAGCAAGCATCCGACGCCCCAGCGCGCTGCCGCTCGGATCGAGCGGCGGCGGTTTCGTGCGACCGTCCCTTGTGAGGCGGTGACATTCTCAGTCCGGGTCGGGTGCGCGTCGGCGCCGGGGACAGTCTTCCTGCGGCGCGTGAGCGGCTGCGCGCGACGCTGAGCGAGCCCGCTCCGGATGCCGTCGATCGGGCCTGCGCGACGATCGGCGAGGTCCCGGTCCCGGTCGACGAGGGCCAAGCGCTCAACGTTCGTGTCTTCCGCGTGGAGCCGCTTACAGTCGGGCGTAAGATCAGAGGCACGACATGCCCGTGTTCGGCATCGTGCTGCTCCTGATCGGCGTGCTGCTGGTCGTTGCCGAGACCCATATTCCCGGCGGGACGCTCGGCGTGCTCGGTGGCCTCGCGATGATCGCCGGCGGGATCCTCGCGATCGTTTCGGCCGGCGGCTCGGTGGCGCTCGCCGTACCGGTTGGCGTCGTGCTGGGTGCGGCTGCCGGGGGATGGACGCTGAAGATCGCCCGCGAGGCGGCTCGCGGCCAGCGGCGGCGGATCCGATCCGGGGCCGAGGCGCTGGGCGGCCATGTCGGGATCGTGCGCAGCTGGAGCGACAGCGGCGGGCAGGTGTTCGTCGACGGGGCGCTGTGGCGCGCCCGGTACGAGCCGCTCGGTGATCAAGAGCCGCATGAGCGGAAGCTGCACGAGGGCGACCGAGTTGTAGTCGAGTATGTGAACGGGCTGACGCTGTGCGTGCGTGCCGCCGAGGAGTGGGAGCTGAGCGCGTGATCACCGCACTGATCGTCGTGCTCGCGTGCGTCATCGCGACCGCACTGGTGCTCGCCGGCGTCTCGGTACGGGTGCTGCGCGAGTACGAGCGCGGCGTCGTCTTCCGGCTCGGGCGGGTGATGAGCCAGCGCGGCCCGGGGCTGATCCTCCTGACGCCAGGGATCGACCGGATGGTCCGCGTCAGCCTACGGACAGTCACCCTCCAGATCCCCGCCCAGGAGGTGATCACGCGAGACAACGTGCCCGCGCGCGTGACCGCGGTCGCTTACTACCGGGTGATCGACTCCACGAAGTCCGTGCTCGAGATCGAGAACGTCCTCACCGCGACGTCGCAGATCGCCCAGACGACGCTGCGCTCGGTGCTCGGCAAGGCCGATCTCGACACGCTGCTGTCCGAGCGCGAAACGCTGAACGAGCACCTCCAGCGGATCATCGACGACCAGACCGAGCCGTGGGGGGTGAAGGTCACAACGGTCGAGATCAAGGATGTCGAGATCCCCGAGCGTATGCAGCACGCGATCGCGCGCCAGGCGGAGGCCGAGCGCGAGCGTCGCGCCAAGATCATCAACGCCGAGGGCGAGTTTCAGGCGGCAGCGCAGCTTAGCGACGCCGCCGACGTGATCAGCCGCAATCCGGTCACGATCCAGCTCCGCTACCTGCAGACGCTGATCGAGGTGAGCGGCAACCAGGCCTCCACGATCGTCTTCCCGCTCCCGCTTGACGTCCTCGGACCGCTCGTCGCGGCGGCCCGAGACCGCCGCGGCAGCGTCAACGCCGACCAGCAGGCGCGACTCGACGAGGCGCTCGCCGCCGCCCGGGCGGTGCTCGAGCAGACACCGGACAACGTGGTGCCGCAGGCGCGAGAAGCCGGCCAGGAGGGACCACCGGACGCCCTCTGAGCGCCGCCCGCACAATTCTCCCGGCCCGCGCGAGGCAGGTGTGACCCCGACGAAGGCTCATCCGCCACCTGCTGAGGGAGCAGACGGTCCACCGCTCTGAAGAGGCCGGGGTGTGAGGAACTTGTTGCAGCTTCTCTCGGCGCGCTGGTACGCGGGCGCGTTCTGGTTGACGCCGTTGATCGCGCCGTTGTTGCCGACCTCGCCAGTACTCGTTGGGTCTGGGAAGTTGGGCACGCCGTGCGCCCGCATGCAAACCGCGAACTCCAGCTGGCTAGACCGCATCTGGCTCGCCTGCGTCTGGCTCACCGGGCTCGCGTCTGCCAGCGACCTGCAGTCGTTTGAGGCGGTCCGGTACGCGGGCGAGTTCGGGTTCGCGGTGAAGCCACCGCTCGGCGCCGGCTGGGTGGTGGGCGTTGGCGGGATCTGGTCCGGCGGTTTGGGGTCGGGGAAGTTCGGGACGCCGTGCGCGCGCATGCACTTCGCGAACGCGAGCATGCTCGGCTGCGTTGGCGGCTTGGCGTTGCTCCTCGGGCTCTTGGAGGATGGCGTGCTGCTGTTCGCGGTCCTCGATCGGGCCGTGGCTGTCGACGCAGCCGCCGGAGCGTTGGTGCGCGTGCTGCCGCCCAAGGAGCTACCGCTACACCCCGCGAGCAGCGCCGCGGCAGCCACCGCAGCGAGCAGCACGTCGGCGCGCGCTGCTCGTGCGCGCTGACGTCGGCGAGCCGGCGTCGACGGGTCGATCGCACCAGGAGAGTCGTTGGTCTTCATGCTGCTCGTGTTCTTGACGGCCAGAGCCCTCGGAGGGCTCCGTTATACGGGGTGACCGGTTTCGTTCCGGTTGCGAAAGACGAAACGTTGGTGAAACTTGAGCCGGCTATCGTCAGGTCGCGGCGCGGACGCCGCTAAGAGCATGCGCGTGCTGGTAGTCGAGGATCACGAAGGGCTGGCCGACGCTGTCGCCGGTGGCCTACGCCGCGAGGGGATGGCGGTCGACGTCGCGCTCGATGGCAGTACCGCGCTTGAGCGAACCGCGGTGACTAACTACGACGTGATCGTGCTCGACCGCGACCTTCCGGACGTGCACGGCGACGAGGTCTGCCGCACGCTCGTTACGAGCCGTGCTCAAAGCCGGATCCTGATGCTGACCGCCTCCGGCACGATCGCCGACCGGGTCGACGGGCTTGGGATCGGCGCCGACGACTATCTCCCGAAGCCGTGCGACTTCGCCGAGCTCGTCGCTCGGATCAGAGCCCTCGCTCGGCGCGCCGTGCCGCCACTACCACCGACGTTTGCGCACGGCGACCTGACGCTCGATCCCGGCCGCCGGGTCGCAGTGCGCGGCGGCCGGCGGCTCGACGTGACCGCCAAGGAGCTCGGCGTGCTCGAATACCTGCTCGCGGCACAAGGCCGGATCGTCTCTGCGGAGGAGTTGCTCGAACACGTCTGGGACCAGAACGCCGACCCGTTCACACACGCAGTCAAGGTTACGATCAGCCGGCTGCGCGCCAAGCTCGGCGACCCACCGCTCATACACACCGTGCGTGAGGGCGGCTACCGCATCTGATGCGCGGCCGGTCACAACGGCTCGCGCCGCGGTCGTGGGTGCGGCTCCCTGCGCGCACCGCCCGTCTGCGGCTCACGCTTGTCTACGGAGGGCTGTTCTTGGCCTGCGGCGCGGGCCTGCTGACGATCACCTACCTGCTCTCCGAACAGGCGATCGACCACGGAAGCGCCGTACGAGCACCAGCCTCGAGCGGCGTTCGTTCGCTGGTGCCGGTCCATCCCGTCGAGCCGGTGCCGGGCAGCCAAGCGGCGGCTTCGCTTGCTGCGACGGATCGGGCAGTGACCCGGCAGCTGGCGGCGCAGCGCGCATCAGACCTCCACCACCTTCTCGTCAGCTCGGGGATCGCCCTCGCCCTGGTCGTCGTGCTCGCGATCCTGCTCGGCTGGTATGTCGCCGGTCGAGTGCTGGCACCGGTCCGGACGATCACCGCCACCGCCCGCAGAATATCCGCCAACAACCTCGATGAGCGGCTCACGCTCGACGGCGCCGACGAGGAGTTCAAACAGTTGGGCGACACCCTCGACGACCTGTTCGCCCGGCTTGAGACCGCCTTCGAAGCGCAGCGACACTTCGTCGCCAACGCTTCCCATGAGCTCCAAACCCCGATCGCCTGGGAGCAAACGGTGCTCCAAGTCACGCTCGCCGACCCCAACGCCACCAGTGCCGCGCTGCGCGAGTCGTGCGAGAAGGTTCTCGCCGCCAGCAAACAGCAACAGGGTCTGGTCGAGGGGCTACTGACGATGGCCACCAGCGAGCGCGGGCTCGACCATGTCGAGCCGATCGACCTCGCCGCCGTCGCCGACGCCGCGCTGCTCGCCGCCCGCGCCGAAGCCGAGCGGCGCAAGATCGAGATCACGGCCGCGACCAAGCCCGCCCCCATCAACGGTCACCCGGCGCTCATCGAGCGCCTGATCACCAACCTGATCGACAACGCCGTCCGCTACAACAGCCCCGGCGGCGACGTCCAGGTCCAGACCACAACGACCCCGAACGGACACGCCCAACTCATCGTGTCGAACACCGGACCCGAGATACCGGAAACCGACATCCAGCGGCTATTCGAGCCGTTCCAACGGCTGAAGACCTCGCGCACCAATGGCCGGAGCGGCCACGGGCTGGGCCTCTCGATCGTCACAGCGATCGCCACCGCCCACCACGCACAGCTGACAGCACAGCCACAACCCGACGGCGGCCTGAGGGTCAGCGTCGAGTTTCCCGCCGCTTGACGGCTTCGCCATCGGATGCCAATGGCGACTTCGCGCAGTCGGGTGGCGCCGACGGGCCGCTGCGTCGCGTTCCGTGAGCCGACCGATGGCTGGACGGGATCGATCAAGCCGTCGCGGGCGATCCTCGCTGGATTCACGGACCGTCGGTCTCGTCCGGGTTCGGCGACGGGTCGATCGTCGGACCGGCGCCGACCGCGATCGGCGCTCAGGTGCTCCGAATACCTACCCCGTCCAAAGTCGAGCGCCCGCAGTCGGTTGCCTACCTCGATGACACCAACTTTGCGCAAATACCGAGAGGCAGCAGGCTACGGTAGCCTGCCACGCGTGGAGTTCACGACGTGGACTCGGCGTGTTCTCGGTGAGCGGGGCCGGGCCAGCCGCAGAGACGATCACTGCAACACGGGGGCTGCCGTGGCCGGCGGATGCGCTCCGGAGCTCCACCGGCAAGGGCACTGACGGTTGCCTCGGTGGTCCCGGTACCTCGCTGTCGGGGGCTGTGTGCTGGCCGTCGGCATCGCGTGTGCGGCGATCGCGTATTGGCACCTGGAGGCGTCCCGATACCGGTTCATCGATCTCGCCGTCTACCGGCTCGGCGGGGCTGAGTTCCTGCACGACCGCGACATCTACGCGGCAAGCTTTGGAACCGGCCTACAGGTGCGCCTGCCGTTCACCTACCCGCCGTTCGCGGC
>JASHQV010000243.1 GCA_030038955.1 Solirubrobacteraceae bacterium | reverse complement strand
CGATCCTGACGCCGGGACCGACGATCGACCCGCTGACGGTCGCGTGGGCGCCGATGCTCGCCCCCTCCAGCGCCACCGACCGCTCCACGTGCGCTCCCTCGCCGATGCTCACGTCCCGCCCGAGGACGACGCGCCCGCCAACCAGCGCGCGCTTCGCCACGCGGCAGCCCGGGGCGATCAGCGCCGGTGGGATCACGCGGCCAGAGATCTCGGCGCCCTCGATCAGACGCAGGCCGGCGTCCGCAAGCCGACGGCCGACCTCGGTCGTCACGTTGCCCTCGAGAATGTCGAAGGTCGCCTGCAGGTAGCGCTCCGGGGTGCCGATGTCCAGCCAGTAGGCGTCGCCCACCGGGAACCCGAACAGCCCCTCCCCCACGAGCCGCGGGAACACGTCGCGCTCGATCGAGAAGTTGGCTCCAGCCGGCGGCAGCCCGGCGAGCACGTCGCGCTGCAGGATGTAGGCGCCGGCGTTGACGAGGTCGGCGTCGATCTGGTCCGGCGCGGGCTTCTCCAGAAAGCCACGCACCGCGCCCGTCTCGGTCACGCTCACCAGCCCGTAGGCCGAGGGATCCTCGACGGTGACCAGCGCCAGCGTGCCGCGGGCGCCGGTGGCCTCGTGCCTGGCCAGCTGAGCGGTCAGGTCGATGTCGGTGAGGATGTCGCCGTTGAGCATGAAGAAGCGCTCGTCGAGCAGCGGCTCGGCGTACTTCAGGGCGCCGCCGGTGCCGAGCGGCTGGGGCTCTTCGACGTAGCGCAGACGGAGGCCGTGTTCGCCGCCGTCGCCGAGCACCGCCCGCACGCCGTCGGCGCGGAAGCCACAGGACAGGACGATGTCGTCGACCCCGTGCGAGCGCAGCCACTCGAGCATGTAGGTGATGAACGGCTGGCCCGCGAGCGGCACCACCGGCTTCGGCACGCTGGAGGTCAGGGGACGCAGCCGCGTGCCCTCCCCGCCCACGAGGATCAGTGCCTGCATAGTCTCAATCCAGGGGCCGGCGGCCGATGCCCTCGTAGACGAACCCGGCGGCCCGCACAGCCTCGCCGTCCACGCAGTTGCGCCCGTCGACCACAAGTCTCCCGGCGGTGGTTGTGGCCAGCCCCTGCCAGTCGAGCTCGGAGAACTCGGGCCACTCCGTGACCACCACGATCGCGTCGGCGCCCGACACCGCCGCCAGCGCCGAATCGGCGAACTCGACCCCGTGCATCAGCTTGCGCGCCTCGGCCTCGGCGACCGGGTCGTAGGCGCGCACGCGGGCGCCGTCAGCTTGCAGGCGGGCGGCCAGCACGAGCGAGGAGGCATCGCGCATGTCGTCGGTATTGGCCTTGAACGCCAAGCCCAGCAGCGCCACCGTCTTGCCGACCAGCGACCCGAGGTGCTTCTGCAGCTTGGCGATCACGCGCCGCTTCTGCAGCTCGTTGACCTCGATCACGGCCGTCAGCAGCTGGAAGTGATAGCCCGAGTTGCCTGCCAGCTGCTTGAGCGCCGAGACATCCTTGGGAAAGCAGGAACCGCCGAATCCAATCCCAGGGTGCAGGAAATGGGTGCCGATCCGATGGTCGAGGCCCATCCCGCGAGCGACCTCGAGGACGTCGGCGCCGGTCTCCTCGCAGACGTTGGCGATCTCGTTGATGAACGAGATCTTCGTCGCCAGGAAGGCGTTGGCGGCGAGCTTGATCATCTCGGCGCTGGCGACGTCGGTCCGTACGAGCGGCGCGTCGAGCGGGGCATACAACTCGACTACGGCGTCGCCGGCCCAGTCACCCCCGTCACCTACCACCACCCGGTCCGGCGCGAGGAAGTCCCGCAGCGCCGACCCCTCCTTGAGGAACTCGGGACAGGACACGTAGGAGAAGCCGGACCTGCCGCGCTCGTCGAGCATCCGGCGGACCCAGGAGCCCGTGCCGACCGGGACCGTGGACTTCATCACCAGCGCGTGGTGGTCGGAGGCGGGCATCGCCTCGACCACCGCCTGCACGGCCGACAGATCGGCGTCGCCGGAGTAGGTCGGCGGCGTGCCGACGGCGACGAACAGCAGCCGCGCCTGCTCGAGCGCAGCGACCAGCTCGGTGGAGAAGTGCAGGCGCCCGCTGCTGCGGGCGATCGACTCGGCGAGGCCGGGCTCGTAGATCGGAACGTCGCCGTGCTCGAGCCGCGCGATCTTGTCGGCGTCGACGTCGACGCACCACACCTCGTTGCCGAGCTCGGCGAACCCGGCCGCGGTCACCAGCCCGACGTAGCCGGTGCCGATCACGGCTATCGGTTCGCGCTGCGAGGACATCGACGGTTGAGCAGCGTAGCGAGTCGGGCGGGGCGAGCGCGGCCCAGCGGGCCGCGCTCGCCCCGCCCACCGCCTCGACCGGAGTCAGCTGGCCGCGGTCAGCGATGCCGCCATCCCGATCATCTGCGACGCCGGGATGCTGTCGATGAGCGTGTTCGAGATCCAGTAGACGGCCTTGCCGATGTGCGCCGCCACGAGGCTGAGCTTGCCGCCGTTGTAGTACTCGTACAGCTTGCGCCCGTTGAACGTCTGCGTCTTCGTGGGACTGCGCAGGATCGGTGGATGCTTCCAGGTGGTGCCCTCGACGTCGTAGTACTCGCCGAGCGGAGCGTTGGCGACCAGCGTCATCACGTACGCGGAGTACTTCGTGTTCCCCGCCCTGATCAGATACCTGTGCGGGTAGGAGTGGGCATACTCGCTGGCCGGCTCGTCGGGCTCGTCGCAGTTGCCGGTGATCGCGAAGCAGTACGAGGAGCTGGCGACGATCAGCTTCGGGTAGTAGACGCGTAGCCCGACGTCACCGAGCTGCCCAGCCTGTGACTTGCCATCGCCGGGATCGGCGGCGAGACCCTTGGTGGGGGGTTTCGTTGACCTGTGCTTGTGCTGCGACGAGGAGCTGCTCGTCGATTTCGCCTCGGCGACGGTGGGGGTCATGAACTCGCGGTAGGCGGCGTGCTCGGCGCTCGTCGAGGTCGGCACCACGTAGCACTCCGGATTGCAAGCGGTGAACGAGTACGGGAACTGGATGCTCTTGAGGTCGTGGGAGTCAGCGTCGAGGATCAGATCGAACAGGTTGATCAGCCCGTCCTCGGTGTGCAGCGAGTGGTCGGTCTGGACGTGGGCGCCGAAGATCCGCAGCAGCTTGTCGCGCTCGGACACCAGCGTGCTGGTGCCGTACTCGTCCTTGGCCCAGCGGATGAAGTCCTGCTGGCGAGCCTCGCGCACGATGTCCGTGTCTGTATGGCGGAAGCGCACGAACGAGAGCGCGCCGTTGTCGGCGTTGAGACCGCCGCAGAGACGCTGGTAGCCCGGCTGGATGTCGATCGAGGCGTAGTCGGTCAACGCCGAGTTGTTGTAGTAGCGGTGGTCGACCATCGTGTAGACGCAGCCGATCGCGTCGACCATGTCCGAGAAGGCGCGGAAGTTGACGTCGAGGATGTGGTTGACCACGAGGCCCGGGAACACCTGCTGCTGCAGCGTCTTGATCAGCAGGTTCGGGCCCCCGCACGAGTATGCGGAGTTGAGCTTGTCGGTGCTGCTGCAGCCGACGGGGAGCTGCACCTGCAGGTCGCGCGGAACCGACAGCAGGTTGATCGTCGAGGACTTATCGTTGATCCGCACGAGCATCATCGTGTCGGTGTTGGCGGAGTTGTACGAGGTGCCGGCGCGGTGGTCGGAGCCGATCAGCAGCAGCGTCTGCGGCGCCCCGGGAGGCGGCAGCGTGACCCGCGCGTTCTTCAGCGCCGGCGTCTGATTGAGGTCGATGGCGATGCTGTGGAACTCCAGCAGCCCCGCCACCGCGGTCGTGCCGGCCGACAGGCCGATCACCAGCACCGCCGCCAGCGCGAACCGCCACAGGGCGCCGCCGCGCGTCTTCGGGATCAGTCTCACTGAGCGGTCTCCGAGTGCGGGCGGGTCGGTGTCGAGCTGGTCGGGGCGGGTGCGTCGCCGGTGCGAGTCGAGGTGGGCGTCGTGCGAGTCGAGGTGGGGGTCGAAAGATTCAACCCTGGGTTGAATCTTTCGACCCCCACCCGCTCGAGCCCTGCCTCCCCGTGCGCCTGCTGCCGAGCGCCGGTGGCGCTCGGCAGCAGGCGCACGAACTCGCCCAGCGCCGCGCGGTAGCGGGCCAGCCCCGACAGCGACACCCACTCGTCGGGCCCGTGATGTCCGCCGCCGACGGGACCTAGCTCGACCGCCGGGATG
>JASHQV010000024.1 GCA_030038955.1 Solirubrobacteraceae bacterium | reverse complement strand
CGCCGACGATTCCCGCCGGCGGCAGCTTGAACGAGAGGTCCTCGATCAGGATCCTGTCGCCGTATGCCTTGCGGATCCCGTCGGCCTCGACCACGACGGCGCCGAGCCGCGGTCCCGGAGGCACGTGGATCTGCACCTGGTCGAGCCTCACGTTGCGGTCCGCCGCGAGCAGCGCCTCGTAGGCATTGAGGCGGGCCTTTGGCTTGTTGCGCCGGGCGCTGGCGTTCAGCCGCACCCACTCGAGCTCCTGGTCGATCGTCCGTTGGCGTACCGTGTCCTGTTTCGATTCGTGCGCCAGGCGGGCGCGCTTCTGCTGAAGCCAGCCGGAGTAGTTGCCGCGGTAGGGAATCCCGCGCCCGCGATCGAGCTCGAGGATCCAGCCGGCGACGTTGTCGAGGAAGTAGCGGTCATGGGTGACGGCCACGATCGTGCCTGGATAGTCGCGCAGATGGCGCTCCAGCCAGGCGACGGACTCGGGATCCAGGTGGTTGGTGGGCTCGTCGAGCAGCAGCAGATCCGGCTGACGGAGCAGCAGCCGGCAGAGGGCGACGCGGCGGCGCTCGCCGCCGGACAGGCTGGCGACGTCCGCGTCGGGCGGCGGGCACCGGAGCGCGTCCATCGCGATCTCGAGCGTGGTGTCGAGGTTCCAGCCGTCGACCGCGTCGATCCGCTCCTGGACGTGGGCGAACTCGTCGGCGTTGTCCTCGGAGTAGTTCATCGACAGCTCGTTGAAGCGGTCCAGCAGATCGCGGATCTCCTGGACCCCCTCCTCGACGTTGCCCCTGACGTCGCGCGCCGGGTTGAGCTGCGGCTCCTGCTCGAGCAGGCCGACGCTGGCGCCGGGCGCCAGCTGAGCGAAGCCCTCGTAGTCGGTGTCCTGTCCGCCCATGATCGCCAGCAGCGTCGACTTGCCCGCGCCGTTGTAGCCGAGCACGCCGATCTTCGCCCCGGGCAGGAACGACAGCGAGATGTCGCTGAGCACGAGCTTGTCGGGCGGGCGGCGGCAGGCGAGCTTGTGGGTCGTGTAGATGTACTGGTCGGGCATTCGAGGCGAGGGTAGCCGGAGTAGCCTGGCCGCACATGTCGGTCGATACCCCCGAGCAGCTCGCAGCACTGCAGGCGACCGGGCGCGTGGCCGCCGACGCGCTCGCGGCGATGCGTCGCGCGATCCGCCCCGGCATCACCACGCGGGAGCTCGACGCGATCGCCGCACGCGTGTTCCGCCGGGCCGGAGCGAGATCCGGACCCCAGCTGGACTACGGCTTTCCCGGCGTCACCTGCATCAGCGTGGGCGACGAGGCCGTCCACGGCATCCCGGGCCCGCGGCGACTGATCGACGGCGACCTCGTGAAGCTTGACGTGACGGCCGAGCTCGACGGCTTCTACGCCGACGCCTGCGTATCGGTGCCGGTCGGGCGCGTCAGCCGGAGGAGCGGTCGCCTCGTCACCGCGGCGGTCGGCGCGCTGAACGAGGCGATCGACGCCGCCCGCGCTGGCGTCCGCCTCAACCAGCTCGGACGGGTGGTGGAGCGAGCGGTCACGTCCCGCGGATTCTCGGTCTGCCCGGATCTGATGGGGCACGGCATCGGACGTCGCATCCACGAGCCGCCGCATGTGCCAAACCACTACGTCGCCGGGCTTTCGGAGCGACTGACAGCCGGGCTCGTGATCACGATCGAGCCAATCATCTCGGCGGGGATGGGTGCCGTGGTCCCGGCGCAGGATGGCTGGACGGTCCGCACCGCCGACGGGACACTCGCCGCCCACGCCGAGCATACGATCGTGATCACCGAGGGCCCGCCGCTCGTGCTGACGCGGTAGCGACGAAGCTGGGGCGTCCCAGCGCTCGCGAGGTGTCTGAGCGCGCAAACTGCACCCGGCACGCGCGAATTGCGCGCTGGAGCACGCTTTTCGTGCCTGAGCGCGCAATCTGGCACGGCGCTGCCCAATTTGCGCGCTGGAGCACGTTCTCGATCCCGGCTCCGCGCGGTAGAGCGACACCGGCACCGATCCCGTGGGCGTGCGCGGGAGTGCGCCCGATGCCCGGCGGGCTCAGCTCTCGGGCTGCCAGCTGCTGACAACCCAGCGCCGCTCGCCGCCGCTGCCGACCACGGTCACCGTCGCGATCGTCAGGTGCCACGCCGGCGCCAGACCTTGGTAGGCACCGGTGTTCGTGGCGATCGTCGACTCGCGGGTGACGACGACGTAGCGGTCCACGCGCCCGCGCAGCGGCGCCACCGCCTCGACCGTGCCCCGGTTGGCGATCCCGCCCTCGCTGAGCGTGGTGTCGCCGCGCGTCTCGGCGGCGGCCAGCGCCATCTCGGAGCGCGCCTGGCCGACGCTCGCCCGCGCCAGCCGCGCCATCTGGGCGCTGACGTCGGCTGCGTTCCAGTTGACGTACGCCTCGGCGAACGCGAGCAGCGCCGCGAGCTGTCCGGCCGCACGCGGGGCGTGCGTCCGCGGCACCGGCAGCGACGGGCGCTCGCGCCCTGCCTGCGGCCGCGCGGGTGTCGAGGCCTGCGGGTGCGGGCCCGCGTGC
>JASHQV010000242.1 GCA_030038955.1 Solirubrobacteraceae bacterium | reverse complement strand
CGATGGAGTGGGCCGAGGAGGCGCTCGACCTGCTGCCCGACGCGCAGCTGCGCACGCTCGCCCGCACCGGCTTCCTGATCGCCTACGACGACCCGGTGGGCGTGGCACGGGAGCTGATCGCCTTCTGCGGGTAGCTGGGCGCGCTCTCCCGGGCGCGACTGCGTCGAGCCCCGGGGAATGGTCCCCTGGCCGCTGATCGCCTTCCGTGGGTGGTCGCCTTACGTGGGTGGTCGCCTTGCGTGCATGGTCGCCTTGCGTGGGCGGTCGCCTTGCGTGGGCGGGCGCCCAGGCGCTGGTCGCCTTCCGTGGGCGAGTTGTAGCGTTCCTGCTGATCGAGATGACAGCGAAAGGAAGTGCCGACATGGGCGTTCAGCAGGAGCAGCGGGGGGAGCAGCTGTGGGGCGGCGAGACCAGCAAGGCGGTGGCCAACTTCCCGATCTCCGGCCAGCCCGTGCCGGTGCCCGTGATCCGCTGGCTCGGCCGGATCAAGGCCGCCGCCGCGCGCGTCAACGCCGAGCTCGAGCTGATCGACGCCGACGTGGCCGAGCGGGTCGCGGCCGCCGCCGACCGCGTCGCCGAGGGCGAGTTCGACGACCAGTTCCCGATCGACGTGTTCCAGACCGGCTCGGGGACCTCGACGAACATGAACGCCAACGAGGTGATCGCGCACCTCGCCGGCGGCGACGTCCACCCCAACGACCACGTCAACATGGGCCAGTCGTCCAACGACGTGTTCCCCTCCGCGGTGCACCTGGCGGCACTCGGCGAGGTGCGCAGCCAGCTGCTGCCGGCGCTCGAGCAGCTGGAGTCGGCGTTCGCGCGCAAGGCGCAGGAGTTCCACGACGTCGTCAAGGCCGGGCGCACGCACCTGATGGACGCGGTGCCGGTGACGCTCGGGCAGGAGTTCGGCGGCTACGCGGCGCAGGTGCGGCTCGGTGCCCGCCGGATCGAGAACGCGCTCCCGCAGGTGGCGCAGCTCCCGCTCGGCGGCACCGCCACCGGCACCGGGCTGAACACGCACCCGGAGTTCGCCGCGCGCGTGCGCGAGCGCCTGCGCGAGGCGACCGGCCTGCAGGTGAGCCCGCCCGAGCACCCGTTCGAGGCGCAGGGCAACCGCGACGCGCTGGTCGAGCTGTCGGGGGCGCTCAAGGTGCTGGCCGTGTCGCTGACGAAGATCTCAGGCGACCTCGCGCTGATGAGCTCGGGGCCGCGCGCCGGGATCGGCGAGATCCGCCTCCCCGAGCTGCAGAAGGGGTCCTCGATCATGCCCGGCAAGGTCAACCCGGTGATCCCGGAGGTGGTGCTGCAGGTGTCCGCCCAGGTGATCGGCAACGACGCCGCGATCACGATCGCCGGCACGCAGGGGAACTTTGAGCTGAACGTGCGGATTCCGCTGATCGCGCGCAACCTGTTGGACTCGATCCACCTGCTGTCGACGACCACGCGGACGTTCGCCGAGAAGTGCGTCAGTGGGATCGAGGCGAACGAGCAGGGGACGCACCACTCGGCCGAGTCGACGCTGGCCGCGGCCACGGCGCTGAACCCGTACATCGGCTACGACAAGGCGACCGAGATCGTCAAGGAGGCCGCCGCCTCGGGCCGGATGCTGCGCGAGGTCGCCTACGAGAAGGGAGTCGACGAGGACACCTACAACCGGGCGATGGACCTGCGCAAGATGGCGCTGGGGAACACGTAGCCGCGGGCGCCGCGCCGCGATGGCTGGGGGGTGATGCACATAATGCGGCGTAGAGCAGCATTATGTGCATCACCCCCTTGAGGCACGCCGCGAGCCGGCCAGCGGCTCAACCATTTCGCCCCGCCTGACGACACAGACCAAGGCATGCCGTTCAAAGCCGTTCCTCGCCCGATACGTCACCCGCCACGGCTGCTGGCCGCGGTCGCGGCCGGTGCCGTCACGCTGGCGGCGGCCGCTGTGGCGCCCGCGGTGGCCGGCACGATGCTTCGGCCCGGGGTGCGGCCGAGCGCCCACGTCGCGGTCGCCGAGCCCAGCGCCAGCGGCTTCTACATCCGCGGCGGCGGCGACGGTCACGGGATCGGCATGAGCCAGTACGGCACGCTCGGCTACGCCGAGCACGGGTGGGGCTACCGGCGGA
This sequence comes from Solirubrobacteraceae bacterium, assembly GCA_030038955.1. Taxonomy (GTDB): domain Bacteria; phylum Actinomycetota; class Thermoleophilia; order Solirubrobacterales; family Solirubrobacteraceae; genus Palsa-465. The sequence continues at coordinate 443 of JASHQV010000242.1, read as the reverse complement.
TCCTCGCGCACTACTACGAGGGCACGGCGATCGGCTCGGTCAGCACCTCGCGGATCGTCACGGTGCTGCTGGCGGACGGCGCCGCCAGCTTCAGCGGCGCCACCAAGGCGGGCGACCACACGCTGAAGTCGGGGACGTCGTACACCGTGCGCGCGCTTGCGAGCGGTCGGCTGGAACTGCTGGCATCGGCCAAGAAGGTCGCCGACTTCTCGGCGCCGCTGACGGTCTCCGGATCGGGCCCGCTGACGCTCGCGGGGCTCGGCGAGTACCGCGGCTCGTTCGTGTTCCGGCCCGACGGCGCGGGCGGGGTCGAGACCGTCAACGCGGTTGACATCGAGGACTACGTGCGGGGGGTGGTGTCCGCCGAGATGCCCGCGAGCTGGCCGGCCCAGGCGCTCGACGCGCAGGCGGTGGCGGCGCGTACGTACGCGCTGACGTCCGGC
>JASHQV010000241.1 GCA_030038955.1 Solirubrobacteraceae bacterium | reverse complement strand
AAGATCCACGAGCGGTACTGCCACGGATGGATCGCGTCCTCTCTGAGCCGGCGCACGATCGTCGACTGCGACGTCTCGCAGATCCCACGCTCGATCACTAGCCGGTGGACGTCAGCCACGGAGCGGCGCGAGAGCGGACAGCCCTCGCTCGGCGGCTCGCACGCGACTGCCTTGACCTCGGCGACCTGCTGAGGGGGGAAAGCGGCGCGGGCGACCCGACCGCGCTTGATCGTCAAGACCAGTCAGTCGAAGCTCGGCAAACCGTCCTCGCCATCGGCCAACTGACCGAGTGCTCATCCCAAGCCGCCGGCCAATCTCCGCGTTCGAGTGGTCGTCCGCTGCCAACAGCACCAGCTTCGCTCGCAGCACCTCCCGATGCGGACGCGTGTACGACGCGGCGCGACGCCGAAGCACGCGGCGCGACGCCGAAGCTCCCGTCGCTCGCTGTCCTCAAGACGATCTCCTGGGCAGATGGTCCCGGCATCGCCCCACAACTTCGCCGCCGCCGTTATGACTCCTTCAAACCCCGAAGGCAATTACGACCGACAGCACTTAGACCGGCAGTGCGACGTGGATCTGATGACGAATCCCGGCATCACGCTATGGGTGACGGGAGTCAGTTAGGCGAGGAGCTTCCGCTGGAGGATAGCTGCCGACCAGACGCCTGCCGCTCAACGTACGCTGCCAACGCAGCGACCCCTCGCGCTCCGAAGACCGCTGCACCCCCAGCAGCGCCTCCTGCGCCGCAAGCGTCTCCCGCCAGAACTGGACAATGACGCGCCCGAAGCTAGCGCCGATGCGCGCGAGAAAGAGGACGGGTGCGGGCACCCGAACCAGCAACCACGCCCCCTCCATAAGGATCCTCCGGCGTGGTTGCGCTACCGCAATTTGAGTTGTAGCGCTACTCTGATATCTCATGCCTAACGATAGCAGTACTCAGCGTCTGGCGGCGGCGCTACGCGCAGAGGTAACGACGCTGCGCCCCGGTGACCGACTGCGATCGACCCGCAGCGTGGTCGAGGAGCACGGCGTCAGCCCGGTTACCGTCTCACGCGCGCTCGCGGTGCTTGCGGCTGAGGGGCTGGTGGTGACACGCCCGGGCGCAGGCACATATGTCGCCCAGTTGCATGCCAATAAAGAGCCTGGAGACCGCTCCTGGCAGACCGTGGCGCTCGGTGACCGTGCGATCAACCTCAGCGGGCTGTCGGCCGTGATCGATCCCCCGCTCAGAGACGGCGAGATCTCACTTGCGCTCGGCTACCTGCACTCTTCACTGGTACCGGCCCGCGAACTGAGCATGGCCTGGGCACGGTCGGCACGGGTGGCCGACGCCTGGATGGCGCCGCCGGCAGTGGGCCTGCACGGGCTGCGCGCATGGTTTGCCCAGCATGCCGTGGGCGGCCACGCCGACGCCGCTGACGTGCTGATTACGACTGGAGGGCAGAGCGCGATCTCCACCACCCTGCGCGCCCTGGTCCCCGCCGACGCGCCGCTGCTGCTGGAGTCACCAACATACCCGGGCGCACTGGCGGTGGCGCGCGCCGCACATATCCGCTCCGTCCCGGTTCCGACCGATAGCGGCGGCGTGATCCCGGAGCTGCTCGCCGAGGCGTTCGCACGCACGGGAGCTCAGGCCGTCTACCTGCAGCCCGCCTACGCCAACCCGACCGGCGTATGCCTGACGCCACAGCGCCGCGCGGAGGTGCTCGAAGCGGCGGCCACGGCGGGCGCATTTGTGATCGAGGACGACTACGCCCATTGGCTCGCTCACGATCAACACGCCCCCAGCCCGCTAATCGCCGACGACACGGAAGGGCGGGTCGTCTACATCACCTCGCTAACGAAGACCACCTCCCCAAACCTCCGGATCGGCGCCGTGATCGCCCGCGGACCGGTGGCGGACCGGCTACGCGCGATGCGAGTGGTGGACGACCTCTACGTCCCCCGCCCGGTCCAGGAGGCCGCCATCGAGCTGGTCAGCAGAGCCAGTTGGCCACGCCACCTGCAGGCGCTCAGCCAGGCGTTGCAGAGTCGCGGCCGTACGCTCGCTGATGCAGTCTCGCAGTACCTTCCAAGGGCTGAGGTCACTGAGCGGCCGCGGGGCGGCATGCACCTCTGGGTGCGACTGCCCAACGGCATCGACGACGGCGAGCTCACGCAGACAGCACGACGCGCCGGCGTCCTCGTAATGCCCGGACGACCATTCTTTCCGGCCGACGCGCCGGGTCCGCATCTGCGCCTGACGTTCTCAGCAGCGGCCAGCGAGGCCGACCTGGCAACCGGCGTGCGGAGGCTCGCGAGCGTGGCGCCGGAGCTGGGATGAGCCTGGCGCGGCACCGATACCAGCAGCCGCTCAAGATTCAGTCCACCCGCCGTATGGATTCCTCCCGGTCTCTCCCGGTAGAGGTTCGAGGCATCGGGTGGGCAGAGCCGACCCTGTCGAGGGGACCGACTCGAACTAGTGCGGGAGCCGCCCGTGCTGAGCCGCCTTGATTGTCTGCTCCTCGGTCCACGAGGTACTGACAAGCGCCGCTGATGCTTTCTCACGATCTGCGGATCGAAGCTGCCGTCCCGATCGCGCGGCTTGTCGATCCGGACCTCGCCGTTCTCCGTGATCAACGTCTTCGGCGTCGACCCGTTCCGCGTATTCCTGACACCAATCGCATTGGAGTGACACACAGCCACTCCCAGCGATGAAGGGTCTAGTTTTATTGCGCCATGGCGTTGCCCTAGGAAGACTTCGAGTCGCTGATCCTGCAGTGGGTGTTCGAGAACACCGGCGCGGGCAGCGGCCTGCTAGCTCACCACTTAACGGAGTCGTTCGACGGCATACCAAGTCTGACCGAGCCCCAAGTTGCGGAGGCCATCGAACGTCTCATTCAGCACGGCTTGATTGCCGCACGCCAGATTCAGGTGACTGGTGCGGGAAGCAGTGCTTGGCCTTTGGCCACGCTTCGACGTGCTTGGGTCACCAGGCGAGCCCGCGGCGATCCTCGAAGGACTTGCCGATAACGCGCCCACCGAGGAGCAGGCCTCCAATCTCAAGACGGCGGCCAAGACGGTGCGGTCCGCTGGACCCGCAGTCCTGCGTGGTCTTGCTGAGGCTGGACTCAGCGCGGCGGCCCGGCACCTGCTCGATCTCTGACTTAGCGCCTCGGTAGTCGCTAATGCGATGACGCGGGGAAGGTCGACGGGAGCAGCGAGGCAATCGCCAGGTCGGCGGTTCGCCTCAGGCTTTCGCCCTATCTCTGGCCGAACCTGATCGTCAACGTTCAGCGATGACTCTTCGCAACGGTTCGGCCGCCGGGGTGTCTGTGTCGTTGAGTGGTGATTCTTGGTGTAGCTCTCGTCGTACGTGGCCTCGCGCGTGGTGCAGCCGAACCCGGACGACGTTGGCTGTAGACCCTGTCACCTTGGCGATCTCACGGGGTTTGAGACCCTCCCATGCTGTTAGGAGCAGAACCTCACGCTCCTTGGCTGGGAGCTTCTGCACGCTCGCGCGAACTTTGTCGTTCAGTTCGTTGTCTCCGGACGCTGGCGGGTAGCTCGCGATCCGGGACAGCTCACGCGTGAGGCCGTGCACGAGCGCCTGATGGGAGCGTTGGTGCTGGTTGCTTTTCATTAGCAGGTTCCGGGCGACTCCGAACAGCCACAGCCGGGCATCACTTCCGTCCGGCACCTTGTCAAGGCGACGCCAGGCCACCAGGTAGACCTCAGCCAGGATGTCTGTGGCTTCCTCAGGATCAGAAGCTCGACGGGTGAGGTATGCCAAGAGGTCCGGAGCGGTGCCACGGTAGAGCTCCTCAAAGCGCTGTTCCGGGCGCGGGGAGCCGTGTCGGCTCACAGCCGCCCCGTTTTGAGGTAGCGCAGGAAAGCGGGTCCAGTATTGGCCGGATGCTGATAGGCGTAACGGGAGAACGTGGGGTCGCTGGTCCAGAAGGTGCTAGCGCCGCCGGTATCGCTTGCGATCAGTCTGTCGACTTCGCTGAGATTGCCTGCCTTGACCGCCCTGACGAACGGCCTCAAATAGCTGAAGTAGCCGTGAGCGGTGGCGTCGAAGTCGGTGATCGCCTTCCAGTGCGGAGCCTCGGTGATGACCGCTGCGGCCTGAGGAACTGCAGCACGGCTGCCGGTGATCTTTGCGTGACGCCAATCCAGGACCCACGCGGCGAACGCGCTCTCGGCGACCTCCGCCTCGACCAGTCCCGTGCTGATATTGACCGTGCAGCCAGGAGGTGAGCCAGAGGGACACTTAGCCCGCGGCCGCGAGGCTCTGACCGCGAAATCGCGCCAACTCGCGTAACTGGCCGGATAGGAGATGCCAGCCGTGTCGCGCAGCACGACCTGGTCGTAGTTCGTCCCAGCCGAATTGAGGATCTCGCCCGGGCCGGCAGCACGACGCTCCCAACCATGGAGGTAGCGGTGAGTCTGAGCGTTCACGAACACGCCGGTGGCTGCGGCGGCCACCCCGGACACGCCGAGGAGCATCACTACAAACACCACGAGCCGCCGCGGAGCCCGGAGCGCCCGCCGGCGCTGACGCGGACGCGCCGGCGACACGTTCTGAAGGATCTGCAGACCAACGTCCTCAAGCGACGAGGCCACTCCCTCGTCGTTCAACCTCCACCCAAGGATCGGATCGGTTCGCCGCACCACAAGGTCCAAATCCCGCTCCCATCGACTTCTGCCCATCAGCCGACTCCTTTCACGCGGTTCATCCCTACATCCCTGAAACCGCGCATTTCATTAACTCGCTCGAGGATTGGTCTGCGCCGAAAGGTCATGAACGAGGTGGCACCTAGGAGCTGAGTTCAGGCGCCCGTACATCACCCGACGATCACGATCGGCGTGCCACGGACCGGCAGGAGCTGAAAGGCACCGGAACCGGCCTCTGCTTCGAAACAGTCGGAGACAACTCCCTGAAGCGAAATCGGCGTCAGGCGGCGACCTCCCGGGGTTCGAGCGTCACGTGGTGACCCCGAGCGCTTCGAGCTGTCGGACGAGGCGTTTGGTGGTGCGGTACCGCTGCTGCGTGAAAGGAACGCCATCACGGGTGCTGGCCCCAGGACGCGCTTGGAATACTCAAGCCTCATGCAGTCCGATGCCTCGACCCGACTTATGCTCCGCCCCATCGCTTGGAACGCGGTGGAGGCAATCATCCAGGGTGAGCGGCTTGACGATTGGGCGGCCGACTTCCCCGATGACGGTGACGTCGTGATCGCCGGGCTACTGCAGCGCGGAGGACCTGAACGCCTGGAGCCGATTTGGGGCCATCACCAAATCGTGGAATGCGGAAGTGGCGTGGTCATCGGCGGAGTCGGCTTCTTCGGCGCGCCCGAACAGGGACAGACGGAGATCGGATACGGCGTCGTGCCTTCGCGACGAGGTCGCGGCTACGCGACCGAGGCGGTCCGGCTGCTCAGCTCGCTTGGCTGGAAGCATGGCGCTCTCGAGATCATCGCGAAAACCGACCTTGACAACCGCGCCTCCCAGCGAGTGCTTGAAAAAGCCGGCTTCCAGCTGCTCGCCGAAGACGAGCAACGCACCTACTACCTCAGAAGGCCACGTTAGAGAAAACGGTCTCCACCGGGCTCCTGCTCCGTCGCCAATCCGATCGTCGCGCACGATGCCTGGCGGACGATGACAGGGATCGTCAGCTCGCGAGCCGTCTTATGGCCCGGTCAAGTCGCGGCCAGACCGACTGGCTCCATGCCTGCGCTCGCGCTGATCTCCGCAACGGACAGGAGCGTTCGGCTGACAGGGACGAGGAGGGCGGAGTTTGGGGGATCCTACGCGCGCGATGCGCGGCTGCCGCCCACACGCCGCTCAAAGGCCTGGACGAGCGTGAGTAGTTCCGACGCCTCCCACGTCCGTCCCCATTTCCTCTCGTTGAGCCGTTTGATGATGCCGCGCTCGTCGAGCTGGTTGAGCGCCCGACCTGCCGCGGGCGCCGAGATTCGCAGGAGCTCGCCGACGCTTGGCGCCGTTAGGACCGGGCGTCCTGGAAGCTCGTCGACGAGCTTCCACGCGGCTGCGTCGGAGCGCAACCCTTTGAGCGCTTCGCGCCAGCGAGCTTGTAGTGCGTCGACATCGTCGCGCAACGCCGCCGCTTCGCGCGACGCGATCTCTGCGGCCCGCGAGAACGTCTGGACGATCAGATCGGGTGGATGCTGCGAGGTCGTGCTGCGGCGCTGGTAAGCAGCCAAGGAGCTGGTGTAGTTTCGAGGTGCAGCATTGAGCACGAGCGAGATCGGCGGGATGTAGTCCCCGAGCAGTTCCCGGCGACGCAGGATTGCGTAGACCAGCGCCCTGCCGACGCGGCCGTTGCCGTCAAGGAATGGGTGGACCGTTTCGAACTGGCCGTGCGCGATCGCCGCTTGTGATAGCGGGTCGAGGTCCTCGCGAGCAATGAACTGCTCGAGGTCGTTGAGCAGCGGGCGCACATACTCCGGGGGCGGCGGGACGAAGATCGCCCCGACCGGGCTGCGGTCGTTGCCGCCGATCCAACTCTTCGCGAATGAGGCCGGCGTATGGCTTGCCGCGCAACGTTTCGCCGCGGATGAGGGCCCGGTGAATCTGGCAGATAGCACGGACGCTGAGAGCGTCCGTGCTATCGCCGAGCTCGATTGCCCTGCGCATAGCGTCGATGTTCGCGATCACCTCGCGAGCCTTCTTGTCCTCACGGCCGTCGCCGTAGCGAGCGCGGGCCAGGCGGGCGTGGGTCATGTCGAGGCCTTCGATGCGCGACGACGCAACACTCTCTGACCGCAGCAGCGTCTCGGCGAGGGAATGCGGCCCCAGCGCCAGGTCGAGCCCTTGGAGCTGCTTGAGTGCATACGTACCGACCTCGACGCCACGTGCTGTGGCGTTTGTGAGCCTGAAAGCGTAGTCGGCGATATGGGGCGGGACGAAAGCGTTGTAGCGGCCGCCCCTGCGCGCAGCACGACCGCCGTAAGCCGACGCGTCGGGCGCGGCAACCCCCGGGATGAAGGCGCCCCACGTGCTGCCTGCTGTGGTGGCGCTCACGCCATAAAAGCTTAAAAGCTCGGGCGGACTTCTAACGCTTATTCGATCCCGCGCCCCCCGGATAAACGTAAAAAGCTCTGTAGCGCTCTTTACGTCTATCGCTTGCGGCAACACCCGTGCGATCAGTGAACAAGCCCCACCACGCGGTGCGAAGTTGACAACGCGTCGTCGCCGATCCGATCGTCCTCTCACGGGCAAGCTCGAGGACGAAAGCGCTCGCCGGCGGGATGCGCGCTTTCCGCGCAAAGGACGACTGGGGTGGCAGCGGCGCGCATGCTCCCGACCGTTCCAAAGCAGTTGCGGTAGATGAGATCGGGGTTCGTGGTTCGGTCACGTAGAACCACACGATCGACTCACCACTGTCGGGGAGGTGATGGGCCTCTGTTTCTCATGAATTGATGAATGCTTGTCGGGTCAGGGCGTAGTAAGCCAGCTCAAATCCGTAGTGCGTGACATCCCGTTCGTACTCAAAGCCCAGATGCCTGAGGATCCGCCACGACGGCTCATTCTCAGGGAACACGACTCCAAATATCCGCGGCACGTCCGCTTGCTCAAATCCATACGCGGCGACGGCTCTCGCGGCTTCGGTCCCGTAACCGGCGCCCCAGAATTCCTTGCCCAGCGCGTATCCCAGTTCCGGCTCACCGAACGCCTCTCGATACGCCAGCATCGCGTGCCCCATAAACCGGCCGTCGGACTTCAGCGTGATCGCCCAGGCACCCAGTTGCCGCTGTTGGCGTACCTCGACAAAGAAATCCAATACCCCCGCCGCGAACGCTTCGGGCTCCTCGTCGCGTCCCGGCATGTATCGCATCGCCTCGGGATCACCCCAGATCTGGGAGACCCAATCCCCGAGGTCATCGGGCGTGGGTGCACGCAGAACCAGACGCTCGGTCTCTAAATCGGGAACCTGCTCGTCGGCTATTGGATCCTGCATCACAGACACGATCACTCCTCTGTTGGGTGGCGTTTGGGCAGGCTAGTTGATCACCTCTAGCGCCGGAAGATATTGCGCTTGGTCGCAGCGCGATCACGAGTCTTCAGATGGTGGGGGACGAAGCGACGGGCCGTAGCGGAACGCTTGCCGCGAACTGCACGTCTCGCACACGAGGGGGATGATCCTCTCGACTGCGAAGCGCGTCGCGGCGGGGACGACACTGATCCAGGCTCGGATTCCCCCGAGGTGGGCCAAACCTTTCGGGCGCGAGCGTCTCGTCGGGCGGTTAGGCTGAGGTCGCTTTGGTGGCAGTCCCCAACTGCATCTTTTGTGATCAACCATTCGAGGCTGGGCGTCCTCGGAGTAAGGAGCACGCAGCTCCGCGGTGGTGCAAAGAGCTTCTGCCAGATCTTGAGCCGGGGACTCACTAACGCCGAGATCGCCGAAACGCTCGTCGTTTCCTCCCGAACCGTCGAGACCCACATCTACCGAGCGATGGTAGGGAGGGGGGTCGGCGGTTCGAGTCCGCCAGAGGGCTCTGGGGAATCGCCTGGTATTTCGCGCTTTTGCTCCGGCGATCCTTGCCATCGCCTTCGCTGAGGGCGGCGATGGAAGCTTTCTCAAAACCGCGTGGGAAACGAGGACCGTTTTCGGCGGCACGAAACGCCACCCATCGTGGGCGTCCGTCGCCAGCTCCCGCTCTGACGCTGCCGTTCAGAAGGATCTTGATGAAGTGGGTGAGCGAATCAACCTGGGCTTCGAAGACGCGGCATCTGGTGACGGTCGTGGATGAGCGTCACCAGATGCCGGGTACCGCGACCGCGAGCTTCCAGCCTGCTGATCAACGCAGGACGCGTTGGCTGCAGCCTCAGGGAGAGGCTCAACCAACTGGACGAGAAGCTCAGCAAGCGCGTCGAGTATGAGCGGACGCACGGCGCCATTCCGATACCGCCATCACCCAGACAACCGTGCGCTGTCAGCGCATAGGAGGGTGGCGTGGCACACGGCCCGAGGTGCACGCCACAGCGCGGAAGCGGGGCTGGGTGTCTCAGCGTCCCGACAACGGAGCTTGTTCGCTCGATCTCGGTACGGGTCGCCGGGGCTTCGGGGCCGCGCAAACCGTCAGGCGGCGGCTGTCTCGCTTCCAATCCCCGCTCCTGCCAGGAGCCGGGAGCGCCCCCGCGAGACTTCAGGTTGTGGGGTCGGTGGTGGAGGCGGGTTCGAGCGCTGTGGTGGCTGACCAGCTGCCGAGGAGATCGAGCGCCTGCTCGGAGCGGCTGCCGGGTTCGGCGCTGTAGACGCTGATGGTGAGGCCGTCGTCGGCGGAGACGTCCATGACCTCGTAGTCGAGCTCGAGCTCGCCGACGATGGGGTGGCGCAGGCGCTTGGTGCCGGTGCGGTGGTAGCGGACGTTGTGGGCGGCCCACCAGGTGCGGAACTCGTCGCTGCGCGTCGAGAGCTCCCCGACTAGGTCCGACAGCCCTCGGTCATGGGGATCGCGGCCGGCCTGGGATCGCAGGTGCGCGACGAGGTCCCTGGCGATGTGCTCCCAATCGATGTAGAAGTCGTGGGCGGCCGGATCGAGGAAGGTGAAGCGGGCGCTGTTGGCCGGCTGCTCGCGGCTGTCGAAAAGCGGCGCGTATAGCGCGCGGCCGAGCGCATTCGCGGCGAGATAGTCGACCCGGCTGTTACGCACGATCGCCGGCGAGCTGATCGAGTCGAGCATCCGCAACACCACCGGACGCACGTGCTGCTGCGCTGCTTTTCGGCGCTTGGGAGCGACTGGGTTGGCGGCGCGGGCGAGATCGAACAGGTGCGCGCGCTCGGCGTCGTCGAGTTGCAGGGCTTGCGCGAGCGCCTCGAGCACACCGTCGGACACTCCCGCAGCATTGCCGCGCTCTAGGCGCTTGTAGTACTCGACGCTGACGCCAGCCAGGGACGCGACCTCCTCGCGGCGCAGCCCCTTGACCCGGCGAGGGCCCCAGGCGGGCAGCCCGACCTGCTCCGGCGTCACTCTGGCTCGTCTGGTGGTCAGGAATTCGGCGATGTCGCCGGCTGCGTCCATGACATCAACATACCCCGCTCGCGCTGGTGCAAGGGTGCCCTGGCAGTACCCCTCCGACAGGGCCTCTCAGTTCGGGTCTGGCGGTGCTTTGGTAGGGAACCGATGAGTGAGACCCGATCAAGCGAGGAGGCGTAGATGCGCGCCGCTGTTTTCAACGAACCAGGCTCGATCACGGTGGCAGACCGGCCCGACCCCGTGATCACGCAGCCGACTGACGCGATCGTGCGCGTCGTTCTGTCCGGCGTGTGCGGGTCGGACCTGTGGTACTACCGCGGTGATTCGCCGTTCGAGCCGGGGCCGATTGGTCACGAGCTCATCGGCGTCGTCGAGGAGATCGGCGCCGAGGTCCGCAAGATCAAGCGGGGCGACTTCGTGATCTCGCCGTTCGCGTTCAGTGACGGCACCTGCCCTCACTGTCGACATGGCATCACAAGCGCGTGCTCGGCCGGGGGGTTCTATCCCTCAAACGGCGATGGGGGACAGGGTGAGGGCGTCCGCGTCCCGCTCGCCGATGGGACCCTGGTTCCGGTACCTGGCTCCGGTCACGCTGACGAGACGATGGCGTCACTGTTGACGCTCTCCGACGTGCTCGCCACCGGTCACCACGCGGCAGTCTGCGCGGACGTGAAGCCGGGGGGAGTGGTCGCCGTGGTCGGCGATGGGGCGGTCGGACTGTCCGGCATCCTTGCCGCAGTCCGCATCGGTGCTGAGCGGCTGATCGTCCTGAGCCGGAACCCGGTGCGGCAGGAACTCGCTCGCGAGTTTGGCGCCACCGACATCGTCGAGGGGCGCGGCGAGGAGGCGATCGAGGCCGTAAGGCAGCTCACTCGCGGGGTCGGTGCCGACGCCGTGATGGAGTGCGTCGGCACGGCCCAGGCGATGCAGACCGCGACCTCGATCGCACGCCCCGGCTCGATCGTCGGCTACGTCGGCGTCCCGCATGAAATCGAGTTGCCGATCGGCGACATGTTCCTCCGCAACGTCGGCGTCCGCGGAGGCTCTGCGCCGGTGCGCGCCTACATCGAGGAGCTGCTGCCCGACGTGCTCGAGGGGCGGATCAACCCCGGCCGCGTGTTCGACTTCACGACCGACCTCGAAGGTGTCGGCGAGGCGTATGCGGCGATGAACGAGCGCCGTGCGATCAAGTCACTGCTGCACGTCGGGACGGTCTGACCATGGCACCGTCGCCGGTCGTCCAAACAACACCGGGGAGCCATCGATGAGCCCATGGAAGCCGGAGGAGCTTGCGATCCTCGCGAAGCCGGATGAGATCGAGATCGCCACCCGACGCCGGGACGGCAGTCTTCGGGGGCTGGTGACCATCTGGATCGTTCGCCATGGCAGCGAGCTCTATATCCGCTCGGTAGGCGGCGCGAACGCGAGCTGGTATCGCGGCGCGCAGATCCGCCACCAGGCCCAGATCGCCGCCGGCGGCCTCACTCGCGACGTCAAGCTGATCGAGGCCGACCACGGACTCGATCACCAGATCGACGCCGCCTATCGGCGGAAGTACGCCCGTTACTCGGAGAGCACACTGCGACGGATTACCAGCCCGGAGGCTCGCGCCACGACGCTGAGGCTGGAACCCAACCGACACGACCAGAGCAAGGAGACAGACTGATGCAAAAGCGAACGCTCGGAACGAACCTGGAGGTCTCGGCGGTCGGCCTCGGGTGCATGGGCATGAGCCACGCCTTCGGACCACCGCCCCCAAAGCAGGAGATGGTCGCCTTGCTCCGCGCCGCTGTGGAGCGCGGGGTGACGTTGTTCGACACCGCCCAGGTCTACGGCCCGTTCAGCAACGAGGAACTCGTCGGCGAGGCGCTCGAGCCCGTCCGCGACCAGGTCGCGATCGCGTCCAAGTTCGGCTTCGACCTCGGTGGGACAATCGGACCGGGCGCACTGGACAGCCGCCCGGAGACGATCCGAACCGGCGTGGAGGCCTCGCTCAAGCGGCTGCGGACCGACCGCATCGACCTTCTCTACCAGCACCGCGTCGACCCGAAAGTCCCGATCGAGGAGGTCGCCGGCACCGTCAAGCAGCTGATCGACGAAGGCAAGGTGCGCCACTTCGGTCTGTCCGAAGCCGGGGTGCAGACCATCCGCCGCGCCCACGCTGTGCAGCCGGTAACCGCGCTGCAGAGCGAGTACTCGCTGTGGTGGCGCGAACCCGAGCAGGCGGTCCTGCCAACTCTGGAGGAGCTTGGCATCGGGTTCGTCCCGTTCAGCCCGCTCGGCAAGGGCTTTCTGACCGGTACGATCGACACCACGACGGAGTTCTCAAGCGACGACTTCCGCAACACCGTCCCGAGGTTCGCCGACCGTCAGGCCCGCGCGGCGAACCTCGCGTTCGTCGAGTTGCTCACCCGGATCGCCGTGGAGAAGGGCGCGACGCCCGCGCAGATCGCGCTCGCCTGGCTGCTGGCCCAGAAGCCGT
>JASHQV010000240.1 GCA_030038955.1 Solirubrobacteraceae bacterium | reverse complement strand
TGTGGCCGTTCGTCACGCTCGGCTGGCCGGCGGACACACCGGAGCTACGCGCCTTCTACCCGACGGACGTACTCACGACTGCGCGCGAGATCATCTTTCTCTGGGTTGCCCGCATGATCATGATGGGCCTCGAGTTCACCGGCGAGATCCCGTTCTCCGATGTCTATATCCACTCGGTCATCCAGGCTCCCGATGGGCGGCGGATGTCGAAGTCGCTCGGCACCGGGATCGACCCGCTCGACCTGATCAACGGTGGCGAACGCCCCCCCGTGTTTGACATCGGGGGGGCGTTTCCGGCGTACGGCGCCGACGCCGTCCGCTGGGGGCTGCTGGCGATGTCGAGCGGCCAGGACGTGCGCTTCAGCGAGGAGAAGATCGCCCAGGGCATGCAGCTGACGAACAAGCTGTGGAACGCCTCACGGCTGATCCTGCTGCGGGTCGATCCAGCGGTGCGCGCGGCGGCGCGGCCGACGACGATCGAGGATCGCTGGATCCTGTCGCGGCTCGGTCGCGCCCGCGACGAGGTCGGCGGACGCATCGAAAGCTACGACCTCGCCCGCGCGGCACTCGAGCTGTACGACTTCGTCTACGCGGAGCTGTGCGACTGGTACCTGGAGCTGGTCAAGCCAAGGCTGTACGACGGCGACGCCGACACCGCCGCGACGCTGCTGCACGTGCTGACCGAGACGCTCGCGATCGCCCACCCGCTGATCCCGTTCGTGACCGAGGAGATCTACTCGTACGTGCCCGGTGCGGAGGGGCTGCTGGCCGCCCGCGTCGATCCCGAGGCAGCGGCGGGGCCGCGGGGCGCGAGCGCACGCGACGAGCAGGCCGAGGCGGTGCTGGCCGACGCGATCGCGGCCGTCCAGGCCGTCCGCGCGTGGCGCGACGCGGCCGAGGTGAGGCCATCGGCGGTGCTGCCCGCGCGGCTTGCCGCCCCCGGCTATGAGCTGCTGCAGCACCAGCTCGCGAGGCTGACGCGGCTGGCGCTCGACGGCGACGGTGACGGCGAGCCGGTGGCGGCGGTGCCGGTGCCGCGCGGCGCCGTCGAGATCCTCGCCTCGCCCGACGTCGACCTGGGCGCCGCGGCGCGCAAGCGGGAGGCCAAGCGGGCGGAGCTGAGCGGCGCCATCGAGCTGGCCGAGCGCAAGCTCGGCAGCTCTGGGTTCGTGGCGAAGGCGCCCGCCGCCATCGTCCAGGCCGAGCGCGACAAGCTGGCCTCGCTGCAGGCCGAGCTGGAGGCGCTGTGATGCCGCCCCGGCGGATGTCCAACCCGCCGGGGCGCGGGCTGGCGCCCGCGCCCCGGACGACGCTGACCCCCGAGCAGGCCGAGCGGAGGCTGCTGTCGCTGGAGCTGTTCGGCATGCACTTCGGGCTCGAGCGGATGCGCCGGCTGATGACCGCGCTTGGCCAGCCCGAGCGCCGGTTCGACTCGATCCACGTGGTCGGCACCAACGGCAAGTCCTCGACCGTGCGGATGACCGCCGCGATCCTCGCCGGCCACGGGCTGCGGGTGGGGGCCTACACCTCGCCGCACCTGGTCTCCTACTCCGAGCGGATCCGGGTCGGCGACGAGGACCTCACGCCCGAGCAGTTCGCCGCCGCGATCGAGCGGGGGCTGCGAGCGGCCGAGGTGGTCGATCGGACGGCGGCCGACGACGATCGGGTGACGCAGTTCGAGCTGCTGACGGCGGCCGCCTATTCGGAGCTGGCGCGTCGCCAGGTGCAGGTGGCGGTGATCGAGGCCGGGCTCGGCGGGCGCTACGACGCCACCAACGTGATCCCGTCGAAGGTGCAGGTGCTGACCAGCGTCGGCCTCGAGCACACGCGCTGGCTGGGGCCGACGATCGCGGCGATCGCCCGCGAGAAGCTGGACGTGGTGCGGCCGGACGCGACGCTCGTGCTGGGGCCTGACGTGCACGCAGACGCGGTCGCGGTCGCCGAGCAGGTGGCGGCCGACCGTGGGGCCACGATCATCCGCGCAAGCAGCGATCCCGGCGTGCCCGTGGGAGCGCTCGGTCGCTACCAGCGACGCAACTTCGCGGTGGCCGTGGCGGCGGCCGAGGCATTCCTCGGTCGGCTCGACGCTGATGTCGTCGCAGCGGCGGCGGCTGACATCCGGGTGCCGGGACGGCTGCAGGCGGTGGACGAGCGGCCGCTGACGCTGCTGGACGGCGCCCACAACCCGGATGGGATCGCGGCCCTGGTCGAGTCGCTGCCGGAGATCACGGGTCCCGGTCGGTCGATCGTGGCGGTGCTTTCGATCCTCGATGACAAGGATGCCGCCTCGATGCTGTCGACGCTGGTGCCGCACTGCGCGGCGATCGTGCTGACCAGCTCTCACAACCCGCGGGCGCTGCCGCCACCGACGCTGCTGTCGCTTGCCGGCCAGGTGGCGGACTCCCGGGAGCCGCAGGCGGAGGTGGTCGGCGATCCCCACGCCGCCCTCGCTCGCGCCCGGCAGCTCGCGGGGCTGGACGGGGTAGTGGTCGCGACCGGTTCGATCTACCTGATCGCGGATCTGGCCGCAACTGACGATCGCGCGGGCCGGCGCGCCTCGATGCTGTGAGCCGCGGCTGACGGGCGCGCGGTGACCAGACCTGGAATGATCGACGAGCAGGCGGCGGATGGACGACGAGCACGACAGGCAACCGAGCTTCCTCAGCATGGTCAGGCTGGTCGCGATCAGCGTCGCGGTCACGATCCTCGTGTTCTTTGCGATCGGATACGCGTTCGGACGACTGTTTCTGTGAGCCTGCGGGTATCTCCCGCGGCGTGCAGGCATTCCGGCGACGACCCCGAAATTGCATCTACAGGCACCTCGAACTGCATCCACAGGCGGCTCGAACTGCAGCCAGAAGTGGCTCGTATCACAGCCACAGGCGGCTCGCGCTCGTCGCAGCCAGCACGATCTCAACCCGCTGACCACTAAACTCGGGCGACCGCATGATTGCCTTCGGCGTTTTCGGTATCACCAACAGCACCGTCAATCTGGTCGTCGACCTGCTGGTCCTGTGCCTCGTGGTCGTCTGGCTGGCGCTCGTGTTCTGGACCTACTCGGACGCGCGCCGGCGGATCGCCGACCCGATGCTGGTCGGATGCGCCACGGTCGCGGCGCTGTTCCCGTTCGTCGGCTCGATCGTCTACATGATCGTGCGCCCGCCTGAGTACCTCGACGACGTGCACGAGCGCGAGCTGGAGATCGCGGCGGCGGAGGCGCGGCTGGCCGAGCTTGGCGTGCATGCGTGCCCGTACTGCGACCACGTGATCGAGAAGGACTTCCTGCGCTGTCCCAACTGCATGCGCAGGCTCAAGGACCCGTGTGCCAGCTGCGGGCGTCCGCTCGAGCCGCACTGGCAGCTGTGCCCGTTCTGCGAGGCCGAGATCGGCAGCGCGCCCGTGCCGCGCCGGTCTCGGCGCCGGCGCGAGACCGGCGCGGAGCCAGCGCTCGGCAGCCGGCCGTCCGAGCAGACCGTGGCCGGCCGGGCTTCGGCGTCACCGCTGCCGGGCCGGGCTTCCGGTCGGCCCGTAGCCGGCCGGGCTGCTGAGCAGACCGTGGTCGCCCGCCCGCCGTCCGACCTGATCTGAGTGTCCGGGTCCTGCAGGGGCCGGGGCCACCACCCGCACGAACAAGGAGAACTCCCGCCGATGGAGCGCACGCTGATCCTCGTCAAGCCGGACGCCTTTGCCCGCAACCTGACCGGCGCGATCATCGCTCGCTTCGAGCGCAAGGGCCTGAAGCTGGTCGCGCTGCAGCAGCTGACGATGCAGCGCGAGCTCGCCGAGCGCCACTACGCCGAGCATGAGGGCAAGCCGTTCTTCGTGGAGCTGGTGGAGTTCATCACCTCGGGACCGCTGGTGGCGATGGTGCTCGAGGGGGAGTCGGCCGTCGCCGCGGCGCGCCAGGTGATCGGCGCCACCAACCCGCTCGAGGCCGCGCCAGGCTCGATCCGAGGGGACTTTGCGGTGGCAGTTGGCCGCAACATGGTGCACGGCTCCGACTCGCCGGCGTCAGCCGCCCGTGAGATCGGGCTGTTCTTCCCGGAGCTCGGCTGACGGCGCTGGCCGACGAGCGCGATACGGGGACTCCGGCCGACGACCGGGGCAGCGGCCGGCCGGTGGCGCCGCCGCTCCTGCTCGCCTCCGCCTCGCCGCGGCGGCGGGCGATCCTCGCGCAGCTGGGGATCGAGTTCGAGGTGGTCGTCTCGGGCGCCGAGGAGGCCGAGCGGGGGCCGGCAGACGAGGTCGCGCTGACCAACGCCCGGCGCAAGGCGCGCGCGGTCGCCGCTCGGCGCCCGGGCCGGCGGGTGCTCGGCGTCGACACGGTGGTCGCGCTCGACGGCCGCCTGTACGGCAAGCCGGCCGATCGCGACGACGCTGCCCGGACGCTGCGCGCGCTGGCCGGGTGCGAGCACCGCGTGGTCGGCGGGATCTGCTTGATCGATCCCGGCGAGGCCCCGGGTCCGCCGCGGCCCGACCGACCGCAAGGCGCGGCCGTAGCCGGCGTGCGCGAGCGGACTGCCGTGGCCGTCACCAACGTCAGCTTCCGGGCGCTCGACGGGGCGCTGCTGGAGTGGTACCTCGACAGCGGCGAATGGCGCGGGCGCGCCGGCGGCTACGCGATCCAGGGTCGCGGGGCCGCGCTGGTGGCGGCGATCCGGGGCGATTACCTGAACGTCGTCGGGCTGCCCGTGAACGCGCTGTTGCAGCTGGAGCCGAGCCTGCTGCTGCCGCACACGCGCCGGTAGCGGCGCCGAAGCCACGACGACGTCGCCCAACCCCGTAGCCGCGGCGAGGGGTTGGCGCGAAAAAACGCAGCTGCCGCTGCTTTCCAGCCATTTTGCGCCCGCGGGCGCAAAGCCGGAGCTGACTTCGGATACACTCGGCCGCGGACGGTGTCTGGCAAGCACGGTGACGGCCAGCCCTCTCTCGCTACCCGTCCAGCCGCTCTTCGGAGTTCACTCGAATATGGGCTTTTTCACGTACCTGACCGGCTTCGGCGGCCGCGACATGGCCGTCGACCTCGGCACCGCCAACACGCTCGTGTACGTCCGTGGGCGGGGGATCGTGCTGTCCGAGCCGAGTGTCGTCGCGGTTGACTCGCGCACCGGCGAGGTGCACGCCGTCGGGATCGAGGCGAAGCGGATGCTCGGGCGTACGCCCGGCACGATCTCGGCGATTCGCCCGCTCAAGGACGGCGTGATCGCGGACTTCGAGGTGACCGAGGAGATGCTCAGGCACTTCATCCAGAAGGTCCACCAGAACCGTTGGGCGCACCCGCGCGTGGTCGTGTGCGTGCCCAGCGGCGTCACCGGCGTCGAGAAGCGGGCCGTGGAGGAGGCGTGCCTGTCGGCCGGCGCGCGCCAGGCGTACCTGATCGAGGAGCCGATGGCTGCTGCGATCGGCGCTGGGCTCCCGGTTGGGGAGCCGACCGGCTCGATGGTCGTCGACATCGGTGGCGGCACCAGCGAGGTGGCGGTGATCTCGCTTGGCGGCATCGTCGTCTCGCAGTCGATCCGGGTCGGCGGCGACGAGCTCGACGAGGCGATCATCAACTACGTCAAGCGCGAGTACAAGCTGCTGATCGGCCAGCAGACGGCCGAGGAGGTGAAGCTCGAGATCGGCTCGGCCTTCTCGATGCCCGAGGAGGTGCAGGCCGAGATTCGCGGCCGCGACATGGTCTCGGGGCTACCGAAGACGGTCGTGCTGACGAGCGAGGAGATCCGCACCGCTCTGGAGGAGCCGGTCTCGCAGATCATCGACGCGGTCAAGGAGACGCTGGACCGGACCCCGCCCGAGCTAGCCTCGGACATCATGGATCGTGGCATCATGCTGGCGGGCGGGGGGTCGTTGCTGCAGGGGCTGGAGGAACGCCTCCGCCACGAGACGCAGATGCCGGCCCACCTGGCGGAGTCGCCGCTCACGTGCGTTGCCGTCGGGTCCGGCCGCTCGCTGGAGGAGTTCGAGGCGATCCACCGATCGAGCAAGAATTCACATAACCGGCGCCGTCGCTACTGATCGGCGGACGACCTTGGAGATCTCGAGCACGTGCATGACAAGCAGATCCGGCGCAGGAGGGCGGTCCTCGTGCTCCTCGTCGGCGCTTCCCTGATCCTGCTGACCGCCTACTTCGGCCGGTCCTCCAGCAGCCCGCTGCATGCGGTGCAGCGGGGCGTCGTGGAGGTGCTGTCGCCGATCCAGACCGGAGCCAGCAAGGTGCTCTCGCCGGTCGGCGACGTCGCCGGCTGGTTCTCCAGCACGTTCCGCGCGAAGTCCGAGGCCGCGCGGCTGACCAAGGAGAATCAGGCGCTGACGCAGCAGCTCGCGACCGCCAAGTACGCTGAGTTTGAGAACGGCCAGCTGCGTAAGGTGGTCGGCCTCGACACGGGCGCCGGTGACCTCGATGCGTACGGACCGGTGACCGCCAGCGTGATCGGGCGCGACCTCAGCCTTTGGTCAGAGACGCTCGAGGTGGGCGCCGGCTCGAGCGACGGCGTCAAGCCGAGCGACCCGGTGGTGGGACCGGGCGGCCTCGTCGGCGACGTGTCGCTGGTCGGGCCCAACTACGCGATCGTCAGCGAGATCACCAGCCCCAAGTTCGGCGCCGTCGGACTGGTCGAGAACAGCGCTGGCGACACCGGCCTGGTGGAGCCCGCGGTCGGCGATCCGCCCGAGCTGCTGCTCACCTCGCTGCCGTCGTCGGCGGAGATCTCGGTCGGCCAGGAGGTCGTGACCGCCGGCTTCGTCGACTCCGTCAAGCCGGGGATCCGCGATCTGTTTCCGCCCGACATCCCGATCGGACAGGTGACTAACGCCAACCAGAACACGCTGATCAACAGCCAGGAGGTGACGGTCACGCCGTCGGTCGATCTGCGCCACCTGTCGATCGTGCAGATCCTCACCCGTCCCGATGCGACGGCGTCTCACGTGCGGTCGGCGTCGTGACCCGCGGGCCCGTCTGAGATGTCGGGGGAATCCAGCCTGCGCCTGCCGCTGCGGATCGCCGCCGTCGCGATCCTCGCCGTGGTCGTCCAGGAGACGGCGATCTCGCAGATCTCGATCTTCGGCGTCAACGCGGACATCACGCCGCTGGTGGTGGTCTCGATCGGACTCCTGTGCGGCTCGATCACCGGTGCGGTCGTCGGCTTCGGCGTGGGCCTGCTGGTCGATCTCACGCTCGTGCAGACGCTGGGGATCACGTCGCTGCTGCTGCTCGCGATCGGCTACTGGTCGGGCCGGCTGCGGGAGCTGCGGGACCCCTCGCACGGGCTCGTGCCGCTGGCCGTCGGCGCGGCCGGCACCGCCGTCGCCGGGGTCGGGATGGCGATCATCCAGTTCCTGCTCGGCGTCGACGCCCCGATCAGCTTGCTGCTGCTGCAGCAGATCTTCCTGACCGTGCTCGTCAACACGCTGATCTCGCTGCCGGTGTACGAGGTCGTGCGGCGGATCCTGCGCCCGGCGCTGCCCGACGATCCGCGCCGCCGCCGCCGCCGCGCCTACACGACCGGCGGGCTCAGCCCGCTGCACCGCCCCTCCGAGCGGCTCGGTCAGATGACGAGGGCGAGCCGGTGAGCTGGCCCGTGAGCGCAGTGCTGGGATCGCGCAGAGTCCCCAACCCGGGGTGGCCGCGATGATCGAGCGGCCTGACAGCCGCACCCCGCCGATGACCCCGCAGCTGGCGCTGCGGGTGACGCTCGTCGGCACCTGCGCGCTGATCATGTTCGCGGTGATCTTCTTCCGGCTGTGGTTCCTGCAGGTGCTGAGCGGCAGCCAGTACCTGGCGCAGGCCAGCGTCAACGCGCAGCGGACGATCTCGATCCCGTCGGAGCGCGGCGAGATCCTCGACTCGGGCGGCCAGCCGCTGGTCGAGTCGGTGCCGGTGCCGACCGTCGAGATCGCGGCGCAGGATCTGCCGAAGCCGATCACGATCGCGGAGATGGCCGGCAACCGCGACCATCCGCCGGCCGCGGACGCGGCGCTGTACCGGAAGCTGGCCGCGCTGCTGTCGATCTCAAATCGCACCGAGCGCTGCCAAATAGACGGCGCCAAGCCGCCGCCGAACGGCACCGAGGGGACCTTCCGGCTCCCGGCGATCGCCTGCCTCGTCGCCCAGGGCGTCGCCAACGTCGCCTACGACAACGTCACGATCGCCCAGAACGTCTCCACCGACATCCAGTACTACCTCGGCGAGCGCCAGACCGAGTTCCCCGGCGTCGTCGTCGTGCAGAAGTACATCCGCAAGTACCCGTTCGGCGATCTCGCGGCCCAGGTGCTCGGCACGGTCGGCCCGATCAGCTGCGACAACAGCAAGGTGGTGGCGGACTGCGAGACCAGCCAGAAGCACTTCAAGGGGATCGCCGACACCGACGACGTCGGCCAGTCCGGGCTCGAGTACCAGTACAACCAGTTCCTCCAGGGCACCGACGGCAAGGAAAAGGTCAAGGTCAACGCGCTCGGCGAGTTCGAGGGCTACTACCCCCCGCAGGCGCCGACCACCGGCGAGAACCTGCAGGTGTCGATCAACGCGCAGCTGCAGAAGATCGGCGAGAACGCGCTCGCCACCTCGATCGCCGAGAACGATGGCACCGGCGGCGCGTTCGTGGCGATGAACCCGGACAACGGGCAGGTGTACGCGATGGGCTCCAACCCCACCTACGACCCGAGCTTGTTCACGCATCCGCTGACCCAGAGCCAGTACGACAGCTACTTCGGCTCGGGCAGCGGCGATCCGCTGCTGAACCGGGCGATCCAGAGCACCGGTCCGACCGGCTCGACGTTCAAGGTGATCACCGCCACGGCCGCGCTCCAGTCGGGCCTGTGGTCGCTCGACGAGACCTACGACGACACCGGCTGCTTCCTGGAGGGCACGACGTGCCTTTCCAACTCCGGTCACGCTGCCTACGGCGTCGTCAACCTGGTTGACGCGATCAAGGTCTCGGACGACATCTTCTTCTACAACCTCGGGAAGCTGCTCAACTCGAACTCGATCAAGGGCGGACCGCTGCAGAAGTGGGCGCACCTGTACGGGATCGGTCGCTCGACCGGGATCGACCTGCCGGACGCGGCGACCGGCGCGATGTCCTCGCCGAAGTACTGGGACTACCTGAACCAGCAGGAGACGGAGTGCGAGAACGCCACCGGCCCCTACAAGCACGATCCCAAGCACCCCGCCTCCGAGGGTGGCTGCGGGATCGGCACCGGCACCCCGTGGACGTACGGCGACAACGTCAACGCCGCCGTCGGCCAGGGTGACGACCAGGTATCGCCGCTGCAGCTGGCGGTCGCGTACGCGGCGCTCGCCAACGGCGGCACGATCGTCACGCCGCACCTCGGCGAGGACATCCAGTCGGCGAACGGCACGGTCGTGCAGCGGATCGATCCGGGTCCGAGGCGGAAGCTGCCGCTCAACCCCATCTACCGGGACGCGATCCTGACCGGCCTGCGCGAGGCCGCCTCCGAGCCGGGCGGCACCTCGGCGGACGTGATGGGCAGCTTCCCCTCCGAGTATCCGGTGTATGGCAAGACCGGCACCGCCCAGTACTTCGAGGATGGCGTCGAGCACGACTACGCCTGGTACGCGTGCTTCGTGCCGGCCTCGGCGACCAGCAAGCCGATCGTCGTGGTCGTGTGGGTCGAGAACGGCGGCTTCGGCGACGTCGCCTCCGCGCCGGTGGCGCGTCAGATCCTGTCGCAGTGGTTCTTCGGCAAGCCCGGCGTGTTCAAGGCCGGCTCCTCGCCCGACATGTGAGCCCACTGCAGCGATGAACACGACCGCGATCCAGATTCCCGAGGAGCAGCAGCCGAAGCGCTCGCTGCGGGAGTGGCTGCGGTTCGACCCGCTGCTGCTGCTGGCGGCGCTCGGGCTCGTCGGCTGCTCGCTGGTCACGCTGCACGGCGCCGCGCCGTCCGGCTCTCACGACGCCGAGCGGCAGGCGGCGTACGCGGGCGTCGGGCTGCTGCTGGCGGTCGTGATCAGCCGCTTCGACTACTCGCGCCTGCGCCGCTACCGCTACGGCTTCTACGGGCTGATGCTGCTCGGCAACGTCATCGTGTACGCGTTTCCCGCGCCGTCTGGAGCTGGCGCCCAGCGCTGGATCCCGCTGCCATTCATCCAGTTCCAGCCGTCGGAGTTCGGCAAGATCCTGATGATCCTGGCGCTGGCGGGGTTCGCGGTCGACCGCTCCCGCTCGCTGCACGCTCGGCGCACGACCGCGCGGGTGATGCTGCTGGCGCTGCTCGGGGCGATGATCGTGATCGGCCAGCCCGACCTCGGGACCGGGATCGTGTACGTGATCGTGGCCGCGGCGGTGCTGTTCTTCTCCGGCACCAGCTGGAAGCAGCTGACGGCGCTGGCGGCGCTGTTCGTGACCGCCTGCGCGCTGGTGCTGGCGGTCGCGCCAGCGGTTGGGGTCCACGTCCTGCAGCCGTACCAGCAGCAGCGGCTGACCGGCTTCCTGCACCCGTCGCAGAACCCGAAGAACCAGACCTACCAGATCAGCCAGTCGCTGATCGCGATCGGCTCGGGTGAGAAGACCGGCCGGGGCGTGGCTGGAGCCACGCAGACGCGCTACCAGTTCATCCCGAACTACGAGGACGACTTCATCTTCGCGGTCGTCGGGGAGACCTACGGCTTCGTCGGCGCGGCGCTCGTGCTGTCGCTGTACGCGCTGTTGATCTGGCGCACGCTGCGGATCCTGACGATCGCCAAGAACCTGTTCGGCACGCTGGTCGCCGGGGGCGTGCTGGCGATGCTGATGTTCCAGGTGTTCCTCAATGTCGGCATGACGATCGGGATCATGCCGGTGACCGGAGTACCGTTGCCGCTGCTCAGCTACGGCGGCTCATCGATGCTGGTCACGTTCATCTCGATCGGGCTGCTGCAGTCGATCTACGCTGAATCCAAGGCAGCGTCGGCTGGCAAGGCCCGAGTAACGCTCTGATGCAGGCGGCTGCCGCGGGCGCCCCGCATCGCCTGACCCGGCATCACGCCGGACCCAATCTGTAAAGGAAGAAAATTGAAGAAGCAAGTTTTGGTCAGCGTCGACCGGGGCGAGACTCGCGTTGCGCTGCTGGAGGCGACCGGGACCGTCCCCGCTCGTAGGAGCGCCAACCGCCGCCGCCGCCGGTCGGCCAACCCCGCCGCCGGCTATCAGGTGGCCGAGCTGTACCTCGAGCGCCGCGGAGCGCGGTCGATCGTCGGCAACATCTACAAGGGACGGGTCGACAACGTGCTCGGCGGGCTCGAGGCCGCGTTCGTCGACATCGGCCTCGAGAAGAACGGCTTCCTGCACGTCGACGAGATCGTCCTCCCGGGTGTCGACGCGCCGCGCCGCGGCCGCGGCTCCGGTCGCGACAGTCGCCAGATCACAGACATCCTCGCCGCCGACCAGGAGGTCGTCGTGCAGGTCGTCAAGGACCCGCTGAAGACGAAGGGCGCGCGGCTGTCGATGGACCTCACGATCGCCGGCCGCTACATGGTGTTCGCGCCGTTCGGGGAGGGCGTCGGCGTCTCCCGGCGGCTCGACGACAAGGAGCGCGAGCGCCTCCGCAAGCAGGCGGCCAAGCTCGATCTGCAGGGCGCCGGCGCGATCATCCGCACCGCCGCCCAGGGCGCCACGCGCGCCGATCTGGAGCGCGAGCTGCAGTACCTGTTCAAGCTCAACGAGGTCCTGCAGAAGCGGGTCGCCGAGACCGACGCGCCGGCGCTCGTGTTCCAGGAGGCCGACCTGTCGGTGCGGGTCGTGCGCGACATCTACTCGGCCGAGTTCGAGCGCGCCGTCGTCGACGACGAGAAGCAGCACCACCG
>JASHQV010000239.1 GCA_030038955.1 Solirubrobacteraceae bacterium | reverse complement strand
CGGCGCACCGTCCGCCCGGGGCCGGCACACCTCCGCGTCGCCCTCGAGCACGGCCCGCTCGTCCGCCGGCGCCTCCCGTTGGTCTTCGGGCACGGCCCGCTCGTCCGCCGGCGCCTCCCGTTGGTCTTCGGGCACGGCCCGCGCGTCCGCCGGCGCCCCACGTTGGTCTTCGGGCACGGTCCGCGCGTCCGCCGGCGCCCCACGTCGGTCCTCGAGCACGGTCCGCGCGTCCGCCGGCGCGGCCCGCTGGTCGAGGCACGGCGGCGCACCCTCCGAGCGTCGCTGAGCGCATCTGACCCCGGCTCGCTACCGTCCCGTGGGCGGGAACGGGCAGCTACCGTCTCGCGTGCGGGAACGATCGCGTCGTCCCTGCCAAGGACCACCATCGGAGCACCAACAGGAGGACCCGACCATGGCTAAAGCTCCACGTTCGCTCGCCGGCCAGGTCGTCGCGATCACCGGGGCAGCCCGCGGCATCGGGCGCGCCACGGCGGCAGCGCTGATCGCCCAGGGCGCGCGCCTGGCGATCGGAGACATCGACGGGGAGCTCGCTCAGCGCACCGCGCAGAAGCTGGGAGCCGAGACGCTCGCCAGCTCGCTCGATGTCACACAGCGGGCGAGCTTCGAGCGCTTCCTCGACGAGGTGGAGCAGCGCCTCGGCCCGCTCGACGTGCTGATCAACAACGCCGGGATCATGGCGGTCGGCCCGTTCCTCGAGGAGGCCGACGTGTTCACCGATCGGATGATCGACATCAACCTGCGCGGGGTCGTGCTCGGCTCCAAGCTGGCGCTTGCCCGCTTCCTGCCGCGCCGCCACGGGCACCTGGTGAACATCGCCTCGATCGCCGGCAAGGGCGGCGCCCCGCACGTGGCGAGCTACTGCGCGACCAAGCACGCCGTCGTCGGCTTGACCGAGTCGCTGCGCCAGGAGTACGGCAGCTTCGGGATTGGCTTCAGCGTGGTCATGCCGGTCGGTGTCAACACCGAGCTGTACTCGGGCCTGCGGCCGTTCCGGGGGGTAAGGATGCCCGAGCCCGAGGATGTCGGCGCGGCGATCGTCGAGGCGCTCCAGACAGGCCGCTACGAGGTCTACGTCCCCAGGCGGATGAAGGCGGTGATGCGCGGCAGCGCGCTGCTGCCGCTGCGCGCGGTTGATGTGGTCGCGTGGGCGTTCGGCACCGGCAAGGCCGTCACCAATCCCAACCACGTCGCGCGGGCCGCCTACGAGGCGCGGCTGGCGGCGACGGCCGTCGGCGTCTCGGAGCCCGATGGTGCGGGCGCCTCGGAGCCGACCACGGCGCAGGAGCAGGAGCCCGTCGCGCCCGCGTCGGAGTGAGCACGCCGAGAGACCCGAGTGAGCGCGCCGGGAGAGCCACTAGCCGGAGCTGAGCCAGTCGGCGATCCGCCGCCCGATCTGCTCGCCGGCGTCCTCCTGGAGGAAATGGCCGGCGTTCCCCACCACCTCCACCTCGCCGCCGAGCGCGGCGGCGAAGCGCTCGCCGACCGACAGTGGCAGCACCGGGTCTGAGTCCGCCCACAGGAACAGCTTCGGCCGCTCGTCGATGCGCATCGCCTCGAGCACCCGCTGTCCGGCCTGCGCGCCCGCCATCTCCGGCGACGTAGGGAGGATCAGCGGGAACGCACGGGCTCCGGCCTTGGAGGCCTCGTTGGGGAACGGCGCGTCGTAGGCGGCGACCACCGTGTCGCCGGGGTCGGTGTGGCAGGCGCGGCGGACCAGCATCCCAATCGGCAGGTCGTCGGTGCGCTCGACGAAGTCACGGAACGCGTGCCAGTTGTCGCTCATCCGCTGGTGGCCGGTGAACAGGCCGGTGTCGAGCGCGACGATGCGGCTGATCCGCTGCGGGTGCTCAACTGCCAGCCGCAGCCCGATCGGGCCGCCCCAGTCGTGCACGACCACGGTCGCGTCGCGGAGGTCGAGCTGCTCCAGCAGCTCCGCGACCGTGTCGGTGTGGCGGTCATAGCTGTACCACCCGAGCTCGACCGGCTTGTCGGAGCGGCCGAACCCCGCCAGGTCCGGTGCGATCGTGCGGTAGCCGGCGTCGAGCAGCGGCCCGATCAGCTTGCGCCACAGAAATGACCATGTCGGCTCGCCGTGGAGCAGCAGCACCGGGCGCCCGTCGCCCTCATCGATGTGGGCCAGCCGCAGCCCCTCCACCTGGCGGAAGCGCGGTGCGAACGGGAAATCCGGCAGCCCCTCGAGGAGCGCGTCCGGGGTGCGGACAGCATCGACCACGCCGGAAAAGCTACATCGCGGCGACCCAGCGGGAACCGCTGCTCCGATCCCGCTATGCTCGCCCGTTCGCGGGGTCAGTGCCAGGTTCGGCTGCCGGGTCGTGCGCGGCCACGGCTACCGATCTGGGTTGAAACCACCGCGAACCAAGAGCCACTGGAGCGTCCCGAATGCGAATCCTTGTCACCGGCGGGTCCGGGTTCATCGGCCGGCACGTCGTCTCCACCCTCACGGACGCGGGGCACGAGGTGCGCGTCGTCGACCTCCAGCCCCACCCCGACCCCGAGGTGGACCTGGTGCAGGGGGACATCGCCGAGCCAGACGTGATCGAGCGGGCATTCGACGGCGGCTTCGGCGGTGTTGTTCACCTGGCCGCTGTGACCTCCGTGCTGCGCTCGGTGGAGCAGCCCGAGCTGACCTTCCGCACCAACGTGCAGGGCACCCACCGGGTGCTCGAGGGGGCCCGCGCTGCCGGCGTGCACGCGCTCGCGTTCGCCTCGACCGGAGGCGCCGTCACCGGCCCGATGGAGGAGCCGAAGATCACTGAGCGCGCTCAGCTGCGGCCAATGACCCCGTACGGCGCCACCAAGGCCGCCGCCGAGATGCTGATGTCCGCCTACACGTCCGTATACGGCGTGCGCTGCACCTGCCTGCGGTTCACCAACGTCTACGGCCCCGGGATGCAGGCCAAGGACTCGATCGTCGCGCGGCTGATGCGTGCGATCCGCCTCGGCACCACGTTCGAGATCTACGGCGACGGCCGCCAGGTGCGCGACTACGTGCACGTGTCCGACGTGGTCGCCGCCGCGCAGCTGGCACTGGCGGACGATCAGCGCTGGCAGGGACCGGTCGTGATCGGCACCGGCAGCTCGCTGTCGGTGCTCGACGTGGTCGACACCGTCCGCCGCACGACCGGGGCCGAGCTGCCGGTGCGCCACGGGCCGCCGAAGCTCGGCGAGATGCCGGCGGTGATCGTCGACAACAGCCATGCCAGAAGCCTCGGCTGGGAGCCGCGGCTCGACTTCGCGACCGGCGTCAGCGGGGTCTGGGAGGAGTGGCGCAAGGTCGACGTCGAGGGCGCGGTCGCGCTCCCCGGAGGCGCCGGGATGTCGGCGGCGCCGGAGCGGCGCGCGTGACCGTTGGCATGCCCCCGAGTCCCGGAGATCGACCGTGAGCGTCGTGCCCCACGACACGTTCGACGTCGAGCCACAGCTGGCACAGCTGGAGGTGGTGGAGCGGGACGCCGCCCGCGCGTTCCTCGATGCATACCCCCCAGGTCAGGGGGCGCCCCTGGCAATCGTGATTCCCGCCTACAACGAAGCGCCGACGGTGGCCCAGGTGGTCGGCGAGATCCCGTCCGAGGTGGCCGGGCTGGCGGTCGAGGTCGTGGTCGTCGTCGACGGCTCCGCCGACGCCACCGCTGCCGAGGCCGCGCGCGCCGGCGCGCTCGTGTGCGACGTTCCCGCCAACCGCGGGCAGGGCGCCGCGCTGAAGCTCGGCTACTGGCTGGCACGGGCGCGCGGCGCCAAGATCATCTGCACGATCGACGCCGACGGCCAGTACGAGCCGAGCGAGATCGCCGCCGTCGTGCAGCCGATCGTCGCCGGCCGCGCCGACTTCGTGTCAGGCTCGCGCCGGCTCGGCAGCGAGCTGACCACGGATGCGACGAGGCACCTCGGGGTGATCGTGTTCGGCGCGATCCTGACCGTGCTGACGCGCCACCGGATCACCGACCCGGCGTGCGGCCTGCGGGCGATGCGCGGCGAGGTGACGGCGGCGGTGACGCTCGAGCAGCCGCAGTACCAGGCCTCCGAGCTGCAGATCAGCGCGGCGCTGAACGGCTTCCGGCTGGCCGAGGTGGCGACGACGATGCGCGACCGCGGCGAGCAGGCGACGCGCACCAAGAAGGGCGGCAACCTCGGCTATGGCGTGCGGTTCGCGCGCGCGGCGCTCCACACCTGGCGACGCGACCGCAACGCGGCTCGGAAGCGGGACTTCCCCGCGAACACCCACTTGTCGTAGATCACGAACTTCACGGCGAAGAACACCGCCTGCACGAACACGTAGGCGGCCGTCGTCGCGATCACCTGCAGGCCGCTGCCGGGCGCGATGTGGTGCCGGGCCCAGTTCTGGGTGTTGCCGGTCGCCCACGTCGAGGCGGCCCACACGATCACCGAGATCACCGTGTAGGCGAGGATCTCGCGCAGGAACTCCGCGCGCCCCTCCATCTTCCACGCCCACTTGCGGTTGAGCACCCAGTTGGGGATCGCGCCGGCGGCGAACGCCGCCGCGGAGTCGATCCCGGTGCGGATCCTCAGCCAGTCCATGATCGCGAACACGATCACGCTCGTGGTGAGAGCCACGACCGAGCCGATCGTGTACTTGGTGATCTTGGCTATGGATGGCGACGAGCGCAGCCGCCGATAGTGGGCCTCCAGAAGCACGTATTCAGTCTACCTTGATATCTGCGGCAAAGAAATGGCCGGGCGACGTCCACCGCTTTTGCGGCCCCGCTTCAGGCGGCCCTGGCCTGCGCCGATCCGACCCTGACTGTAGCGTCTCAGCGATGCGATTCCAACTTCAGGGCGAGCGCTTGACCCTGGACGAGGACTTTGTTGTCGAGGGCGACAACCTCGTCGTGCTGGACGCGCTGCCAGCGGCGAGCTTCGACCTCGTCTACCTGGACCCCCCGTTCAACACGGGCAGGGCCCAGGCGCGGGCGACGCTGTCGGTCACCCGAAAGGATGCGACCGGCCCGGGCTCGCGTACCGGCTTCGGCGGGCGCCGGTACAGCTCACGCCTGCTCAGCAGACTCAGCTACGACGACCAGTTCGCCGACTATCTGACGTTTCTCGAGCCGCGCCTCGCCCGCACCCGCGAGCTGCTGGCCCCGCACGGGACGCTGTACTTCCACATCGACTACCGCGAGGCGCACTACTGCAAGCTGCTGCTGGACGAGATCTTCGGACGCGACGCGTTCCTCAACGAGCTGATCTGGGCCTACGACTACGGCGCCAAGCCACGCCGGCGCTGGCCCGCCAAGCACGACACGATCCTCGTGTATGTGCGCACGCCGGGCGGCCATCACTACGACGCCGATGCGGTCGAGCGGGAGCCGTACATGGCCCCGGAGCTGGTCAGCGCCGAGCGGGCCGCGCGCGGCAAGCGCCCGACGGACGTGTGGTTCCACACGATCGTGCCGACCAACAGCCGCGAGAAGACCGGCTATCCCACGCAGAAGCCGGAGGGAGTGCTGCGCCGCATCGTGGCGGCGTCGTCGCGACCCGGCGGATGGTGCCTGGATCCGTTCGCCGGGTCGGGAACGCTGGGGGCGGTCTGCAGGCAGCTGGGCCGGCGGTTCGTGCTGATCGACTCGAGCCCGCTGGCGATCGAGGTGATCAGGCGCCGCCTCGGCGATCAGCTCACGCCGTTGGAGGCTCCGGCGGTTCCCGCGGGCCACGCGCGTCGCTGACCAGCGGCACGAAGCGAACGGGCTCACAGCGCCAGATCGTCAGCCCTCGCGGGTGGGCGCGGAGCACCACCAGGCGCTGCAAGTCCGGGTGGCTTGCGTCCTCCGCCAGCGGCGCCACCAGCCGCCCGCCCGCCGCCAGCTGCCCGCCCAGCGCTCGCAGCGCCTCGAGATCGCTGGCCGCGGCGACGTTGATCGCGTCGAACGGGGCTCGCTTGGCGAGGCCGAGGCTGCCATCGCCAATCACCAGCTCCACGTTGTCGATGCCGGCGGCGGCCAGGGAGGCCGCCGCCTTCCGGCTCAGCTCGGGCCGGCGCTCGATGCTGATCACGCGGCGCGCCAGCCGGGCGAGCAGGGCCGCGTGGTAGCCCGACCCGGTGCCAATGTCGAGCACCAGCTCGTCGCCCCGCAGTCGCAGCAGCTCCAGCATCCGCGCCACCACCAGCGGCTGCGAGATCGTCTGCCCGCCGCCGATCGGCAGCGCCACGTTGTGCCACGCCTCCGCTCGCAGCTCGGGGGGGACGAACGCCGGTCGAGGAACGCTCCTGACCGCCTCGAGCACGCGCTCGTCAGGGATCGTTCCCGACAGCACGGAGACGAGCGTGTCGGCGTCGGTGATTGCGCGGTCGCCGCTGCTCATCGGTGCGGCACCGCCTACGCCTCGAGCATGGCCTTCAGCTGAGCGAGGAAGGCGCTTGCCTGCGGCGCCTGGACGATCCGGTGGTCGCACGCGAGCGCCAGCGTCAGCCCGCGCCCGACGACGACCGATCCGGCCCGGACGATCGGCAGCGCGCGCGCCGTCCCGACTGCCAGCGCGGCCGCCTGCGGAGCCTGGATCAGCGGTGTCAGGAGGCTCACGCCGGCCGCCGCCGACGCGACCACCGTGAACGTCGCCCCGGAGAGCTCGGCGCTGCTCAGCTGCCCTGCCTCCGCGCGGCCCGTCAGGTCGGCCAGCTCGGCGGCGATCTGTGCCGGCGAGCTGGCGTCGGCGTCGAAGATCGTCGCGGTCACGTACGCGTCGGCGCCGGCGAGGGAGACGCCGATGTTGATCCGCGAGTACAGCTCGTAGCGGCCGTCGCGATAGGCGCCGTTCAGCCTCGGGAAGCGCCGCAGCGTGCGACCCACGGTGGCCAAGATCGCGGGCAGCGATGCAGGGTCCTCGCTGCCCTCCGCCGCGCCGGCGGGAAGCTCGACCTCGGCGAGCAGCTCCACGCTCGGCACGATCGCCCGCGTCTCGGCGCTGCGCCGGGCGACCGAACGCTCCTGACGGCTCAGCTCCAACACCGTCACCTCGCCCTTGACGCCCGGCGGCGGACCCGCGCCGGCCGGCTCGGTCATCGGCGCCCGCCCAGATGCGAGCGCGCGTCGGCGGGGTGACTCACGGCCACGCGGCCGCCGCCGACCACTTCGCAAGGAAATCCTCCGCCTGCATGCCGACGAGGTCCTCCCGCAGCTCACGCAGCATCCGCGCGGCCGTCCGCGCCGGCAGCTCCCAGAACAGCACCACCTCGCCGTCGTCGATCGAGACGAGCTCGACCCGATCGATCCGGTCGCCGGCCAGGAACGCCGGTCCGATCCGGTCCCGCGAGACGATCAGGTGGTAGGCGCGGTTGGCCCTCATCGAGCGACAGCCTCGGCGCCGGCGCCGGTCGCGAGCATCCGCGCGGCGTCCGCGAGCGCGCTCGCGCCGCTGAACAGCCGCTCGCCGATCTGGATCGCGGGCAGCTCGGCCACCGCCGCAGCCGCGGCGCGGGCGGTGGCCGCATCAAGTGCATCACGTACGGAGCGCAACTCGATCCCCTTCAGCAACGCGCTCGGGTGAATCTCGGCGGCGGCGGCGGCGATCAGCACGCTGTCGAGCTGGCTCAGGTCACGGCCGCCGGCGAACGCCTGGCGGAAGGCGGCCAGCGAGAACGACACGGTGCGGCCCGTGCGCTTCGCGTAGGTGGCGGCGAGCATCACCGTGCGTGTGTCGGGAGGCCAGCAGCAGGGCCAGCGGAGCGGCTGCAGGCCGAGCTCGGCCGCGCGCTCGCCGAGGCGGAGCGGATCGACGTCCGGACGAGTCAGGCCGAGCGCGGATCCGAGCACGGGCTCCCACTCGGCCACCGTCGCCAGCGCCGCCGTGATCCGCTCGGCCACGAGGTAGCACTCGGGGTCGCCGAGGTCGTAGAAGAAGACAGGCTGGCCAGGCGGCGCAGGATCCATCGGGCCTAGCCGTGAATCAGCCAGCCATCGGCCGCGCGCGCGGCCTCCATCAGCGCCTCGGACAGGGTTGGATGTCCGTGGATCGTGCGCGCGACCTCCGGGTAGCCGCCCTCCAGCAGCTTCGTGTTGACGAGCTCCTGGATCAGCTCGGTGGCGCGCGAGCCGACGATGTGCCCGCCCAGCAGCTCGCCGTACTGGCGATCGCCGACGATCTTCACGAGCCCGCTGCGATCGCCGTAGACGGTGCCGGCGCCGACCGCGCCGTACTGGACCTTGCCGACGACGACGTCATGGCCCTGCTCGCGAGCCTCGGCCTCGGTCAGCCCGAAGCTGCCGACGTTGGGGGTGCAGAAGGTCGCGCGCGGGACATCGATGTAGCTGATCGGGTGCGTGCTCAGACCGGCGGCGTCCTCGACCGCGATCACGCCCTCCTCCGAGGCCTTGTGGGCGAGCGCCGGACCAGGAACGAGGTCGCCGATCGCGTACACGCCGGCGACGCTGGTGCGCATCGCGCCATCGACCTCGATCAGTCCCGAGGCAGCGACGCCTACGCCGGCATCCGCCAATCCGAGGCTGTCGACGTCGGCGCCGCGCCCGGCGGCGATCACCATCCACTCAGCTTCGCCGCTCTCCTCGCCAAAGCTGAACGCGACCGACGTCTTGCGCGACTCCACGTCGCGCACGAGCGTGCCGGTGTGCACCGAGATCCGCTGCCGCTTGAGGCCCCGGTCGACGAGCTTGGAGATGTCGGCGTCCTCGGTCGGCAGCACCCGCTCGAGCGCCTCGAACAGCCGCACCTCGGTTCCCAGGCGCGCGTACGCCGAGGCGATCTCGGCGCCGGACGCACCGGCCCCGACGACCGCCAGCGAGGCCGGCAGCTTCGACAGCGCCCACGCCTCCTCGGTGCCAATCACGCGGCCGCCAAACTCGGTCCCGGGAATCGGGCGCGGCACCGATCCGGTCGCGAGCACGATCGTGTTCGCCGTGAGCTGGCGCCCGTCGACCGCGACGGCGCCGGGCCCGGCGAGGCTGCCGGTCCCCTCGATCAGCTCGATCGAGTTCTTCCGCAGCAGTCCGGAGACGCCGCTGGTCAGCGTCTCGACGACCTTGTTGCGGCGTGCCATCACGGCGTCGAAGTCGACCTCGGGCGGGCTCGTCTTGATCCCGAAGTCGCCGGCGTCCCGGATCTCCTGGAGCACGTCGGCGACGCGCAGCACCGCCTTGGCGGGGATGCAGGCGTAGTTCAGGCAGCGGCCGCCGACCCGGTCGCGCTCGACCACCGCCGTCTTCATCCCCAGCTGGGCGGCGCGGATCGCCGCCACGTAGCCGCCTGGGCCGGAGCCGACCACGATGCAGTCGTAGGAGGATTCGGCGGGCACTGGCAGCAGCCTATCCGAACTGTTGCGCCCGGCTATCGCCCGGGGCGTGCCGGCACCTGCATCCGCCCGAGCACGCGCACCATCCGCCAGAACAGGTAGCCACCGCCGACGATGAACACCGGCGGCACGAGCAGCCCGAGCAGGTTGCTCGCCTCGATCAGGAACAGCGAGAACAGGATCACGATGATCGCCAGCAGCGCCATGAAGCCGAGCACCGCCGGATACCACAGGCGCCACATGCCGATCGCGCAGGCCAGCATCACCACCGTGAACGCGACGATCCCGCCAGCGGCGGGGTGCTTGCCGGCGATCTTCGCGCCGGCCGCGTAGGCGATCAGGTTGCCGACGCCCGCCAGCGCGGTCAGCACGACCGCGACTCGCAGCGGTCCCGGTCGCTCGCCTGGCGCGAGCGGCGTGAGCGCCGCTCGCGCCTCCGCGTTGCGCGCCTCGGAGCGGGCCCGGTAGGCGGCCACGGCAGGGGCATCGACCCGGCTGCGCGGCGGCCGCGGCTTGCGCTTACGCTGCGGCAACGCCGACCCACTGCTCGAGTGCGCTGCGCAGCGCTCGCGCCGCCGCCTCCGGGTCGTCGGCTGCGGCGATCGCGCGCACCACCGCGATCCGCTCGGCGCCGGCGGCCACCACCGCTCGCAGGTTGTCGCCGTTGATCCCGCCGATCGCAAAGAACGGCAGCCGCGCGTAGCGCCGGGCGTGGGCCACCAGCTCGACGCCGACTGCCGGGCGGCCAGGCTTCGTCGGGGTTGCCGCGACGGGGCCGACGCCGATGTAATCGACCGGCAGGCCGTGGGCGGCCTCGATCTGCGCCGGGTCGTGCGTGGACAGCCCGATGATCCGCTCGCTGCCGAGCAGCTGCCGCGCAACGGCAGCCGGCATGTCGTCCTGACCGAGGTGGACGCCGTCAGCGCCGGCCGCGAGCGCCAGCTCGGGCTCGTCGT
>JASHQV010000238.1 GCA_030038955.1 Solirubrobacteraceae bacterium | reverse complement strand
CCGCGCGCCTCGCGCAGCGCCGTCTGCACGGCGGCGCCCTTGCCGCGGTTGAGCTCGTGCTCGAGCAGCCGCACGCGCTCGCCCCAGTCGCGCCCGCGCAGGATCTCGCGGGTGCCGTCGGTCGAGCCGTCGTCGACCACCACCAGCTCGAACTCGTCTGGCAGCTCGGTCGCGAGCACCTCGGCGATCGCCTCGGCGACGCGCTCGCGCTCGTTGTACACCGGCATCAGGATCGACAGCATGTTCGGGTGTGCGCTCGTCGGATGGTATGAGCGGGCGCCGGCGTCATCCGGTGGTCCGGCGTCGCCCGGAGGGCCGTGAGGGGCGATGATCGTAGCGGAAGCCGGCGATCTCCGAGAAGATGGTCGACGTGGACTTCGACGAAGCCGGACTGCTGGACGGGCTCGAGGGCCGGGACCGCGAGGCCCGGATCGAGCTGCTGCAGCGCCTCCGCGACGACGGCGCCACCGACCAGGAGCTGATCGACGCGGTCAACCACGATCGCCTCGCGCTGCTGCTGGTGGAGCGCCGGCTTGGGGGCCGGCACACGATGCGTGAGATCGAGCAGGCGACCGGGCTGCCAGCCGACTTCCTGATGCGCATGCGTCGCCTGCTGGGCCTGCCCGTGCCGGATCTCGACGATCGCGTGTTCTCCGACGAGGATGTCGAGCAGGCCCGCTCGACCAAGCTGTTCCTCGACGCCGGCTTCGACGCCGAGGCGCTCGCCGAGCTGTCGCGGGTGATGGGCGAGAGCATGGGTCGCGTGGCGGCGTCGGTGACGGCCGTCGTCGCCGACACGTTCCTCCGGGCCGGAGATACCGAGTCGCAGGTGGCCGAGCGCTTCGACCGGCTCGCCGAGCAGCTGACGCCGGCGCTGGCGCCGGTGCTGATGGCGACGTTCAACGCCCACCTGCGCGAGAGCATCCATCGCGCGCGCCTGCAGGAGGAGGAGCGCCGTCGCGGCCAGCTCGCCACCGAGACCGAGCTGGTCGTGTGCTTCGCCGACATGGTCGGGTTCACGCGCCTCGGCGGCGAGCTCGAGGTCGGCGAGCTGGGGACGGTGGCGCGGCAGCTGGCGGAGCTGGCCGCCGACCATGCACGCCCACCGGTGCGGCTGATCAAGTCGATCGGCGACGCCGTGATGCTGGTCAGCCCCGACGCCGGACCGCTCGTGCAGGCGGCACTCGAGCTGATCGACGCGGCCGCCAGCGCCGATCTCCCGAGCCTCCGAGCTGGGGTCGCCGCCGGCCCCACCGGGCAGCGCGGCGGCGACTACTTCGGGCACTCGGTCAACCTCGCCAG
This sequence comes from Solirubrobacteraceae bacterium, assembly GCA_030038955.1. GTDB lineage: Bacteria > Actinomycetota > Thermoleophilia > Solirubrobacterales > Solirubrobacteraceae > Palsa-465. Next base: position 3,619 of record JASHQV010000238.1, on the reverse strand, counting down.
CCGCGTTACCGGCGTCGCCCGCCCCGGCAGCGTGCTCGCCACCGAGCCGGTCCGCGAGCAGGCATCCGACAGCTTCGACTGGTCCTACGCCGGGCGCTTCCGGCTCAAGGGCGTCGCCGACTCAGAGCCGCTGTACCGCGCGCACCTGCAGGTCAGCTCTTCGTCGCCGAAAGCAGATCGACGACGAACACGAGCGTCGCGTTAGCCGGGATCGTCGAGCCGCTGCCGGACTTCCCGTAGGCGAGGCTGGGCGGGATGATCAGCTCCCGCCGGCCACCCACGCGCATGCCGACGATGCCCTCGTCCCAGCCCTTGATGACGGCACCGACGCCGAGCTCGAACGGGCCGAACGTCTCGCCGGTCGTGAACGAGCTGTTGAACACCTTGTCGCCCTTGTACAGCTCGCCGACGTAGTTGACGACGATCTCCGAGCCCTTCGCGGCGACCGCGCCGGTGCCCGTGATCAGGTTCTTGACCTCCAGGTGAGTCGGCGGCGTGCCACTCGTCTTTGGCATCACCGGCGCCTTCGACAGCGGGCCGCTGGTCGGCGTCTTGACCGTCGACGTCGTGGTGGTGCTGGTGGTCGTGGTCGCGGCGGCAGCCTCGGCGGTCGCGCCACCAGAGGGTGCGGTGACGACGCCCGCGGACTTCGAGCTGCCGCAGCCCGCCAGGCCGAAGCCGAGCGCGGCGGCCGCGACGGCCGCCAGTCCCTGTCTGGTCGAGGTCACGAAGGCCGAGGGTAGCGACTCAATCTAAGAGCGGCGTTGCTCCGCTGCGGCGGGCGCGCGGCAGCTCCGCTTGAGAGCGGCGCCGCCCCGCTGCGGGAAGCGCGCGGTACCTGCGCTGCGGCCGATCTTGGGATTCGGCCGCAGCGTCGCGGGGCTCAGCCCGCGATCCGCTCGAGCACGTCCGCGTCGACGTCGTAGTTGGCGTACACGGCGGCGACGTCGTCGTTCTCCTCGAGCACGTCGATCAGCTTCATCAGCCTGGTCGCCTCGCGCTCGTCGACCGGCACGCGTGCCTTCGGCCGCTGCGTCAGCTCGACGCTGTCGAGCTCGACGCCGGCGTCCTCCAGCGCCCGGCGGACCGTGGTCAGGTCGGCCGGCGCGGTGATCACCTCGAACACGTCCTCGTCCTGCACGATGTCCTCGGCGCCCGCGTCGATCGCGCCGATCAGGTCGTCCTCGCCGTAGCGGCCGCCATCGACGACGATCACCCCCTGCTTGTCGAACAGGTAGGAGACCGAGCCGGGCTCGCCGAGGCTGCCGCCGTGCCGCCCCAGCAGATGGCGCACGTCGGCGCCGGTGCGGTTGCGGTTGTCGGTCAGCGTCTCGATCAGCAGCGCGACGCCGCCGGGGCCGTAGCCCTCGTACAGCACCGACTCGAAGCGCTCGGCGTCACTGCCCTCGCCGGTGCCCTTCTGGATCGCGCGCTCGATGTTGTCCTTCGGCATCGACGCGTCACGGGCCTTCTGGATCGCCAGCGCCAGCGACGGGTTGCCCTCGGCGTCTCCCCCGCCCTCGCGGGCGGCCACCGTGATCGCCCGCGCCAGCTTCGTGAAGTGCTGGCCGCGGCGGGCGTCGACGATCGCCTTCTTGTGCTTGATCGAGTGCCACTTGGAATGCCCGGACACAGGCGTGATTCTAATGCGAGGGTAGGATCAGCCCTTCACATGAGCGCAGTCAGCCCGGACGTCTTCAAGGCCTACGACATTCGCGGGCGCTACGGCGACGAGCTGAGCGCCGACGCCGCCTGGCGGATCGGGAGGGCGTTCGCGCTGGTGATCGCCGCGCTCGCGGACAAGCCGGCAGGCGAGCTGCGGCTCGGGCTCGGCCGCGACATGCGGCTGACCGCGCCCGAGATGGCCGCCGCCTACAGCGAGGGGATCCGCGCCGAGGGCGCAAACGTACTCGATGCCGGGCTGGTTGGGACCGAGATGCTCTACTACCTGGTCGGCTCGCGCGACCTCGACGGAGGCCTGATGTGCACCGCCTCGCACAACCCGAAGGCCTACACAGGGGCAAAGCTGGTAGGGCCCGGGGCGCTGGCGCTGTCGGGCGACGCCGGCATCGGCGATGTGCGTGACCTGGTGATGGGCGGGCTCGAGCAGGACCCGCCGGGCGGCGGCGCGACCGAGCGGGTCGACATCTACGGCGAGTTCCGGGAGGCCGCGCTCCAGCTGATCGACCCCGGCGCGGTGCGGCCGCTGAAGGTCGTGGTCGACGGTGGCAACGGCATGGCGGGACCGATGGTCGGGCCGCTGCTGGAGCGGCTCGGGCTCGACCTCGAGGAGGCTTACTGGCAGCCGGACGGCGAGTTCCCCGACCACGAGCCGAACCCGCTGCTGCCCGAGAACCGCGAGTTCATCATCGGCGAGGTCGTTCGCCGCGGCGCCGACCTGGGGATCGCCTGGGACGGCGACGCCGACCGCTGCTTCTTCATCGACGACACCGGCGCGTTCGTCGACGGCGACTTCACGTGCGCGCTGCTGTCCGAGTCGATGCTGCAGAGACACCCCGGCGCGACGATCCTGTACGACGTGCGCGCCAGCCGCGCGGTCGCCGACACGGTCGGCCGGCTCGGCGGCACGGCGCTGGTCAACCGCGTCGGCCACGCGTTCTTCAAGACGCGGATGCGCAACGAGGGCGGGGTGTTCGGGGGTGAGGTGTCGGGCCACTACTACTTCCGCGACTTCTACTGTGCGGACTCCGGCACGATCCCGGCGCTGCTGATCCTCGAGCAGCTGTCGCGCTCCGGGGCGCGGATGTCCGAGCTGCTCGAGCCGTTTCGCGGTCGGTACTTCATCTCGGGCGAGATCAACTCCGAGGTCGACAACCCCGGGGCGAAGATCGAGGAGCTCGCCGAACGCTATGCCGACGCCCGCCAGAGCCGCCTCGACGGGATCTCGATCGACTACGACGACTGGCACTTCAATGTCAGGGCGTCGAACACCGAGCCGCTGCTGCGGCTGTGCCTCGAGTCGCTGCGCTCACGCGAGCACATGGAGCGACAGCGGGACGAGGTGCTGGCGCTGATCCGGGCGTGACGGCGCCGGGCGCCGAGCAGCTGCTGGCCGAGGCGGCCGCCGCCGGCATCCATCGGCTGTCGATCCCGACGCCGTTCCTGGTCGGACGCGTCAACTGCTACCTGGTGCTCGACGAGCCGCTGACGCTGATCGACACCGGCCCCAACTCGGGCACCTCGCTGGACGCGCTCGAGCAGGCGCTGGCCGAGCACGGGGTGCGAATCGAGCAGCTCGAGCTGCTCGTGCTGACGCACCAGCACATGGATCACGTCGGCCTGCTGCAGATCATCGCGCGCCGCTCGGGCGCCGACGTGGCGGCGTTCGCGCCGCTCCGCCCGTGGCTCGCCGATCACTCGGCGCAAGCGGCCGAAGACGACCACTTCGCCGAGGCCGTGATGCGCCGCCACGGCGTCCCCGAGGACCTCTCGATCGTGCTCGCCGCGATGAGCGCCGCGTTCCGCGCGTACGGCTCCTCGGCAGAGGTCACGCACCCGCTTCAGCCGGGCGATCGGCTCGCCTTCCGCGAGCGCACGCTCGAGGTGCTGCACCGACCCGGCCACAGCCCCTCCGACACCGTCTTCTGGGATCCGGCGC
>JASHQV010000237.1 GCA_030038955.1 Solirubrobacteraceae bacterium | reverse complement strand
AACCGCCGACGATGAGCATCGGCATTGGACGATTGCTTTGCTCGGCCGCGGCGTCCAGAATTCACGCTGCCTTGGCAACGAGGTGCTCCGGCACAGAAGCAACCGCCACGAGCTGGCCCGTGCGGAACCGGCGGCGTGAAGGGTCAGGGTGAGCAGCTCGCGCGTGTGGCGTTACACACGCTGTGAGTCCCGGTAGCAGTTGTTTATGATCAGGTGCGGCTCCGTGGCCTAGGCCGTGACCCCGCGGCTTGCAATCACCCGATGAGCGGAAGGGAGATCGGGCGTCCGCGGTCACCCCCCACCAGCGCGGGCCGGCTTCTCCTCGCGGCCCACGTACCGCCCCGGATCTGCCTCGAACGCGTGCAGGCAGTGCTCGGAGCAGAAGTAGCGGGTACGTCCGCCGCGCCGCACGGTGATCGCCTTGACGCGATCGACCGTCATCCCGCACACCGGATCGGTCGCCCCGCGTCGGGCGGTGAGCGCGAACAGCGTCGCGAAGATCGCCAGCCCGAGCAGATTCAGCGCGAGCTTGTAGTTGACGGCGATCGAGCTGAAGATGTCGGCGCGAGTCGGGCGTGGCCCGGTCGGGATCAGCCCGGCGGCACTGAAGATCGCGTCGACGATCAGTGCCGCGAGCACCATCGTCACCAGCATCAGGGCGGCGATCCGGACGGCGTAGCGCGCGCCGTAGTACTTGCGGTAGATCATCAGGATCGGCAGCACGATCAGGTCGGCGAACAGGAATGCGAGCACGCCGGCGAAGCTGATCCCGCCGGACCACAGCACCGCTGCGAGGGGCACGTTCCCGACCGAGCAGACGAAGCTCAGCACCGCGATCAGCGGGCCGACGAGCGCGTTCTCGAGCGTCGGCAGCGGCGCCGGCGCGTGGCGGATGAACACGCTGGCGAAGAAGCCGCGGTCGAACTGCGCGACGAAACCGGCCAGCAGGAAGCCGACGCCGATCTCGCGGTACAGCATCTGCCAGTCGCCGCGGAAGTTGTGCGCGACATCTGACCACGCGCGCATCGAGGCGAGGCGATCACGCCAGCCAAGCTGCTCGCCAGCGCTGTGATGCTGGTGGCCCGCCTCCGCGCCGATGGCGTGCTCGCGCGCCTGCTGCTCGAGCCGGCCGCTGACGAACAGGCGCAGCAGCACCACCATCAGCCCGATCATGACGATCCCGCCGACGTATTCGCCGACGGTGAACTGCCAGCCGATCAGCACCCACAGCACGAGCCCCAGCTCCCACACCAAGTTGGTCGAGGCGAACTGGAACGCCAGCGCGCTCGCGGCCGAGGCGCCCTTCTCGAACAGCGACTTGGCGATCGCGACCGCCGCGTACGAGCACGACGACGAGCCGGCGCCGAGCCCGGTCGCCCACGCGACCGAGCGCACGCCGCTGCCGCTCATCAGCCGCTCGATCCGCTCACGCGGCACCCACGCCTGGATGACCGCCGAGATGAAGAAGCCGAGCACCAGCGCCCACCACACCTGCCAGGCCATCAGCAGCGAGTCGCGCAGACCATGCCAGACAAGCTCGAGCACACCCATGCCCACCAAGCTAACAGATACCCCTAGGGGGTAGGTGTACGGGTAGACTTGCGGGCATGCCAAACACGCATCCCCCGGCGCAGGCAGGCGCGGTCTCGCGCGACGCCGTCCCGGCGACGATCGGCGACGTCCCGACGACGCGCGGCTACAGCGCGACCAGGGATCAGCTGCTCGCCCGGCTGAGGCGGATCGAGGGGCAGATCCGCGGGATCGAGGGGATGGTCTCGGACGACCGCTACTGCATCGACATCCTCACCCAGATCAGCGCCGCCCAAGCGGCGCTGGACAAGGTCGCGCTTGGCCTGCTCGACGATCACGCCCACCACTGCGTGCTCGGCGCCGAGGCCGACGACCGCGGCGCCAAGACCGAGGAGCTGATGGCCGCGGTCGGGCGGCTGATGCGCCGCGGCTGATGCCGTCGCTCGTCGCGTCCGCTACATCCGTCGCGTCCGTTGCGTCCGCCGCGTCCGTTGCGCCGTACGTCCGCGGTCGAGGATGGACGTAGTGCGCAACGCCGACGCAACCGCGAGGCTGCGCGCGGTCTCCGAGTCGCAGTCGACCGCCCAGCTGACCGCCGCCCTCGACGACTCCAGCCCCGAGGTCGCCAGAGCCGCGATTCGCCGACTCAGCGAGCACGACGGCGCCATCGTCGCCGACGAGCTGCGGGCGAGGCTGCTGAGCTGCGACCTGTCACTCGTGCGAGACATCGCCGGCGGCTTGCGCCGGCTCGGCGATCGGCGCGCCGGCGAGATCGCGATCGCCGGCCTCACCGAGGAGCCGTACACGCGGCGGCTCGCGGCCGCCCGCGCCCTCGGCGTGCTGGGCGGCCCGGAGGCGATCGCGCCGCTGCGCGCGACGCTGGAGGATCAGATCGCTGGCGTCAGGATCGCGGCGCTGGACGCGCTCGGCCGGATCGGTGCGGGCCCCGACGCGGAAACGGCCGAGGCGTGCGCGCGGCTCCTGGCCGATCCGCTCGCGCAGGTTCGGATCGCCGCCGTCCGCACCGTTGCCGTGACTGCGGCCGAGCCGGGCTCACTGCTCGCTGCCGCCGCCGGCGACGAGGACCGGCTCGTTCGCCTAGAGCTCGCGCGGCACACGGCGGCGCTGCCGAAGCGTGCCGCGGCCGCGTTGCTGGCCGATCCCGAGCTGCGCGTGAGAGAGGCGGCGGCGCTCGCGGCGGGCACCCGAGAGGCCCCGATCCTCGGCGCTCTGCTCACCGGCGACGACAGCATCGACGTGCGTCACGCGGCAGCCAAGGCACTCGGGGGCCTTGGCGATCAGCACCTCGCCGACCTACTCGTCCCCGCGCTCGAGGATCGTGACGCGATCGTCCGCATGGCGACGGTGCGCGCGCTCGAGCAGCTGCTGACGGACGCCGGCGCGGCCCGCCGCCTGTGCAGGGAGCTCGCGCATGGGCGTCCCGAGCGCCGGCGCGCGACGCTCTACGCGCTCGCGAACCTGGATGCGTCTGCGGCGGCCGCCGGCGAGATCACGCGGCTTGCCGACGACCCCGACCCGGACGTGCGGCTGGCGTTGATCCACACCGCCGACACGCTGATCGTCGACGCCGAGCCGGTGATCAGCGGTCTCGCCGCGGACGCGGACGCGACCGTGCGCAACGCCGCCGAGATGTGGCTGCTGCGGCACTCGAGCAGCGTCGGCTGACGATCGCTATCTTGTGCTGCTGCCGTGGAGCTCACGGAGATCCCAGGGACCGAGCGCGCACTCGAGTTCGCCGCCAAGGCTTATCGCACGCGGCTGGAGCGCAAAGACAGGACGATCGAGCATCCGCTGGCAGTCGCGAGGCTGCTCGCCGACGACCACCAGCCTCCAGCGACCGTGCTCGCCGGGCTCCTGCACGACGTGCTCGAGGACACCGCCGTGACCAATCGCGAGCTCGACGATGCGTTCGGCGAGGAGACCGCGCGGGTCGTCGGTGCGCTCACCCAGGACCCGTCGATCAAGAAGTACCGCGTCCGCAAGGCTGCGCTGCGCCAGCAGATCCTCGCGGCCGGCCCGACCCCTGCGACCGTCTCGCTCGCCGACAAGGCGGCAAAGCTGCGCAGCCTTCGCTCGCGACCGGAGCGCCGCAAGCTCGATCACTATCGCAAGACGCTGTCGGGCATCGAGCGGAGCTACGGGAGCAGTCACCTGAGCGAGCTGCTGCGCCAGGAGCTCGGGCGCTGGCCATCGGACCACTCCGGCTCCGCCCGGAAGCACAGGGACCTGCCATAATCCGATTTTCGAGCGACCTGGCTCGCTCGGATCGCGAGAGCGTTCTCGCTGACGGCCTTCGATCCCCAGGACCGGGGCCGCAGGGCTTTCGCGGCCCAAAGCCGGTCGCACCCGGAGACACTTTGAGATGGCAAAGTCTGAGCTGACCAAGCGGCAGCGGCGCCGGCGGCGGCACGCACGCCGCAAGAAGCGCAAGATGCGGTTCCGCTGAGGACCGCCGGCGAAGGCAGGTTGCGCACCGAGCAGCCGCTGGCCGAGCTACGACTTGCGGACGATCCGCGGATCGCTGCCGCGCGCGACCACGAACCAGATCCCCACGGCCGGCTCCGCCCCGATCGCGAACAGGCGGTGGAGCATCGAGGAATCGCACGAGATCGAGTCGCCCGGGCCGAGCTCGTAGGGATCGAACGCGATCGTCACCCCGAGCCGGCCTTCGAGAATGTGGCCGTAGGGCAACTACGGGGACCGCACCACAAGGACGTGCCGCTCAGCGAGATCATCGACCGGAGTGCTCGAGGTGAACACCGGCACGATCTACGCGGAGGGCGCAAACCCGCGGCACGCCCACGCATGGCGCGTGTTCGAGGATGCGAAGCTGCCAGACGAGACGCACGTGATCCTCGGCGTGATCGACACCAAGTCCAACCCCGTCGAGCATCCGCGCCTGGTCGCCGACCGGCTCGTGCGGCTGGGGCAGATCATCGGCAAGGAGCGCGTGATCGCCGGCACCGACTGTGGCTTCGACACGTTGATCCGCTTCTCGCTGGTTGATCCCGGCGTTGCCTGGCGGAAGCTGCGATCGCTCGCCGAAGGCGCCGAGATCGCCTCGGCCGAGCTGTAGGCCGGCGCGATCCGGCTCGGCGTGCTCGCGGCGCGCGCGGGGGCTCGCGCAGGTCGCTGCCTCGGTCACCTACGATCAAGGCTCCAGTCCCAACGACGCGAGGAGCAGACATGGCAGCCAAGGGCGCCGCAGAGTGGAAGGGCGGACTACGGTCGGGCGAGGGCGCATTCACCGCTGGAGATGGCGGCATCGCCGGCGACTACTCGTTCCGGTCACGGTTCGAGGACGGTCCCGGTGCCAACCCGGAGCAACTGATCGCCGCCGCGCACGCGGCGTGCTTCTCGATGGCGCTTTCGGCCGCTCTGGAAAGCGCTGGCACGCCGGTCGAGTCGGTCCGGACCGAGGCTGCGGTCACGCTCCGTCAGGCCGACGGAAAGCCGACGATCACCTCGATTGCGCTGAGCACGATCGGCCAGGTCCCCGGTGTCGACGAGGCAACCTTCCGCGCGGCAGCCGAGGGCGCCAAAGCCGACTGTCCTGTCAGCCGCGCGCTCGCTGGCGTGCCGGAGATCACCCTGGAGGCGAGGCTCGCCTGATCGTCCCCGCCTGACACGATCGGACGAGCGGCACGCTCGGCCGGGCGAGTCCGCCACACCCGCCCCCGTAGCTCAGTGGATAGAGCAACGGCCTTCTAAGCCGTGGGTCGCAGGTTCGAGTCCTGCCGGGGGCATT
>JASHQV010000236.1 GCA_030038955.1 Solirubrobacteraceae bacterium | reverse complement strand
GCGACCGCGCTTCACAGCGGTGCGGACAGGAGTAGCTTTGCTCTGCCACCTCGAGATCTCGGAGGAGAGGAATGATCCGCACCGTCCCTGTACGCCTCAGCGTCAATGGCGTCGAGCATTCGCTGGAGGTTGAACCGAGACGGCTCCTGGTCCACGCGCTGCGGGAGGACCTCGGGCTGACCGGCACCAACGTCGGCTGCGATACGTCCAACTGCGGCGCCTGCACCGTGCACGTCGACGGCCGCGCGGTCAAGTCGTGCACGCTGCTAGCCGTGCAGGCCGACGGTACCGAGATCACGACGATCGAGGGCCTCGGCAGCGAGGGCAAGCTGCACCCGCTGCAGGAGGCCTTCTGGAACGACCACGGACTCCAGTGCGGCTACTGCACTCCCGGGATGATCATGGCCGCGGCGGCGCTGCTCGCTGACAACCCGGATCCGACCGAGGAGGAGGTCCGGCGCCGTCTCGAGGGCAACCTCTGCCGCTGTACCGGCTACCACAACATCGTCCGCGCAGTCCTCGACGCTGCCAAGGCGGACGCGCCGAGCACCACCGAGGTGCCGGCATGAGCGCGATCGCCGAAGGACCGGCGGCCGGCGGCCACGTCGGCCGGGCGCTGCGGCGCAAGGAGGATCCGCGACTGATCACCGGCCGCGCTCGTTACCTGGACGACATCTCCCAGACGGGGATGCTGTGGGCCGGCTTCGTCCGCTCGCCTGAGGCCAACGCCCGCATCGTCTCGATCGACACGAGCGCGGCGGCCGAGCTGGCCGGGATCCACGCGGTGCTCACCGCCGAGGACCTCGAGGGGCTCCAGGGACCGCTGCCGATGGCGTGGGTGCCGCCGGGCGTCGAGGTGCTGAATCCAGAGCACTGGCCGCTCGCGAAGGAGGCGGTCAAGCACGTCGGCGAGGCCGTCGCGGTCGTCGTCGGCGAGGATCGCTACGCGGTGATCGACGCCACCGAGGCGGTCGCGGTCGAGTACGAGTCGCTCCCGGTGGTGACCGATCCCGAGACCGCGCTGGCCGGGCCCCCGTTCGTCCATGAGTCGCTGCAGACCAACAAGGTGCACGAGTGGACGCTCGCCGGGGGCGACGTCGAGGCTGGCTTCGCCGAGGCCGACGTGATCGTCGAGCGCCGCGTGATCAGCCACCGGATCGCCGGTGGCCCGATCGAGCCCAGGGGCGTGCTCGCCGACTACCGGGCCGGCTCGCTGACGGTCTGGAGCTCCACCCAGGTGCCGCATTTCGTGCGGCTGTTCCTGGCGGTGCTGCTCGGGATGAGTGAGGAGCGCGTGCGCGTGATCGCCCCTGAGGTCGGCGGCGGCTTCGGGCAGAAGCTGCAGGTGTACGGCGAGGAGATCGCGCTCGCGGTGATCTCGCGCCAGCTCGGCCATCCGGTCAAGTGGGTGGAGACGCGCAGCGAGAACATGATGGCCGCCCACCAGGGTCGCGACCAGATCGCGACCGTGCGGATGGGCGCCAAGCAGGACGGCAAGATCACCGCCTTCCACGTGCAGATCATCGCCGACCTGGGCGCCTACAACATGCTGCTGACGCCGCTGATCCCCTCGCTCGGAGCGTTCGTGATGGGCGGCTGCTACAAGATCCCCAACGTCCGCACCGACATCGTCGGCGTGTTCACCAACAAGACCCCGACCGACGCGATCCGCGGCGCCGGCCGCCCCGAGGCGACGCACATGGTCGAGGTGATGATCGATCAGCTCGCCCACGAGCTTGGCATCGACCGGCTTGAGCTGCGGCGGCACAACTTCATCGCTCCCGAAGACTTCCCGGCCGCCGTCGCGACCGGCGTCGTCTACGACTCCGGCAACTACGCCGGGTCGCTGGCGCGGCTGATGGAGCTGATCGACCTCGAGGAGGTCGAGGCGGACAAGCGGCGCCTGCGCGAGCAGGGGATCCTGCGCGGCGTCGGCTTCTCCACGTACACCGAGATCTGCGGTCTCGCGCCCTCGCGGATCACCGGCCCGGCCGGCGTCGGCGTGCAGGCAGGCCTGTGGGAGTCGGCGATGGTCCGCGTCCACAACACCGGTGCGGTCACCGTCTACACCGGCACCTCCCCGCACGGGCAGGGCCTGGAGACGACGATGGCCCAGATCGTCGCCGACAAGCTGGGCGTCGATCCCGAGAATGTCGAGGTGATGCACGGCGATACCGGCACCGGGCCCGAGGGGCGCGGCACGTACGGCTCGCGCAGCACCGCGACCGGCGCCGAGTCGGTGGCGCGCGCAACCAACAAGGTCGTCGACAAGGTCAAGGCGATCGTCGCCGACAAGCTCGAGGCTGCACCGGAGGACATCGAGGTCCAGAACGGCACGTTCGCCGTCCGCGGCTCGCCCGACCGCGGGATGACCTTGGCCGAGGTGGCCGGCGTCGCCTACATCGGCGATGTTCCCGCCGGCATGGAGCCCGGGCTCGAGGCCACGCAGTTCTACGACCCCGAGAACTTCGTGTTCCCGTTCGGCGCGCACGCTTGCGTCGTCGATGTCGACGAGGAGACCGGCAAGGTGCAGGTCGTCCGCTACGTCGCGGTCGACGACTGCGGCAAGCCGATCAACCCGCTGCTGATCGGCGGTCAGGTGCACGGTGGGATCGCGTTCGGCATCGGCGAGGCCCTGTACGAGCACGTCGCGTACGACGAGGACGGTCAGCTGGTGACCGGCACGTTCGTCGACTACGCGCTGCCGACCGCGGCCGAGCTCCCGAGCTTCGAGACCGACCGCACGGTGACGCCGTCGCCGGTCAACTCGCTGGGCGCCAAGGGCGTCGGCGAGGCTGGCACGATCGCGGCGGGTGCCGCGGTCACCAACGCGGTGATCGACGCGCTGCGCCCGGTCGGCGTCGACTACATCAACACGCCGCTGACGCCGATGCGCGTGTGGCAGGCGATCCAGCAAGCCAAGGGAGGTTCGCAATGATCCCGCCCGAGTTCGACTACGCCGCGCCCGAGTCGCTCGAGCAGGCGATCGCGACGCTGTCGGATGGCGGTGAGGACGCCAAGCTGCTCGCGGGCGGTCACTCGCTGCTGCCGCTGATGAAGCTGCGGCTGGCGGCGCCGAGCCTCCTGGTCGACCTCCGCAGAGTCCCCGGCCTGCATGGCATCGAGCGCGACAACGGCAGCTGGCGGATCGGCGCCCTGACCCGCCACGCCGAGCTCGAGGACACGCCCGAGCTCGGGCTTGCGTCGGTCGTCGCGGCGACGATCGCCGACCGCCAGGTCCGCAACTGCGGCACGATCGGCGGCTCGCTCGCGCACGGCGACCCGGCCTCGGACCTGCCCGGCATGGTGCTCGCGTGCGAGGGCTCGGTCACCGTCCAGGGCCCCGGTGGCCAGCGCACGATCGCCGCCGGTGACCTGTTCAGTGACTACCTGGAGACGACGATCGCCGCGGACGAGGTGCTGACCGAGGTCCACTTGCCCGCGATGGACGGCTACGGGTTCGCCTACCACAAGTTCAACCGGCGTCGCGAGGACTGGGCGATGGTTGCGGTCAGCGCCCTGGTCAGGCGCGACGGCGACGGCTGTGCGGACGTGCGCGTCGCGCTGACCAACATGAGCTCGGTGCCGGTCCGCGCCGCCGCGGTAGAGCAGGGGTTGCTCGGTCAGTCGCTTACCGCCGAGTCGATCCGCGCGGCGGCCGAGCGGGCCGACGAGGGCACCGATCCGCCCGCCGACCTCAACGCCAGCGCCGACTACAAGCGTCACCTGGCACGCGTGCTGACGGCGCGCGCGCTGATGGAGGCGGCCGGTCTCGCGTGACGCCGGGCGCTGCGGGCACCACATCGACACCAGCGGCGTCGCTGGGCTCCGTGGACGCAGCGGCGTCCGCGCTTGCCTCGCAGGGATACGTGGCGGACCGTCCGCTGGCGCTCGCGCTGACGCTGGCCGCCACGCTCGAGCAGCCGCTGCTGCTCGAGGGCGAGGCGGGCGTGGGCAAGACCGAGGTGGCCCGAAGCGTCGCGGCGGCAACCGGCGCGCGCCTCATCCGCCTCCAGTGCCACGAGGGGATCGACATCCACCACGCGGTCTACGACTGGGACTACGCGCGGCAGCTGCTCGCGCTACGCGCGGCCGGCGACGGCGGCGGCTGGGAGCGGCCTGCCGCCGGGTGGGAGCGGCCCGACGAGGGCGAGCTGTTCAGTCGCCGCTTCCTGCTGCGACGGCCGCTGCTCGACGCGGTCGAGACGCAGGCGCCGGTGGTCCTGCTGATCGACGAGATCGATCGCGCCGACGACGAGTTCGAGGCGTTCCTGCTCGAGTTCCTCAGTGACTTCGCCGTCACGATCCCCGAGCTCGGCACGATCGCCGCGCGCCAGCGACCGCTGGTGGTGCTCACCTCGAACCGCACGCGCGAGCTCCACGACGCGCTCAAGCGCCGCTGCCTGTACCACTGGATCGACTATCCGGCGCCCGAACGCGAGCGGGAGATCCTGCGGGCGCGGATTCCCGGTGTGCCCGAGGCGATCGTGGCGCGGGTGGTCGCCGCCGTCGGCCGCCTCCGTGCCGAGGGCGACCTGTACAAGCAGCCCGGGATCGGGGAGACGCTCGTGTGGGCGCGGGCGCTGCTCGCGCTCGGGGAGGAGGCCGATCTCGGCGAGACGCTCGGCGTGGCGCTCAAGGTTCACGAGGACCTCGAGCGGGTGCGACAGCGGGGGCTGCTCGACGGTGTCTGAGGGTGCTTCCGCTCTCGCGACCGGACTCGCCGGCGCGCGTGTGAGCGAGCGGCTCCAGCGCCTCGGCGCCGCCCTGCGCGCCGCCGGCGTGCGGGTCGGCGTCGGCGAGCTGATCGCCGCCCACCGGGCGCTGGCCGTGATCGACCCGGCGGACCGCGAGGATGCCCGCGCCGCCCTGCGCTGCGTGCTCTGCTCCGGGAGGTCGGACGTGGAGTCGTTCGAGGCGGCGTTCGTGAGCGTGTTCGGGATGCCGGACGGTGCCGGCGGCGGCGCGGCCGAGCC
>JASHQV010000235.1 GCA_030038955.1 Solirubrobacteraceae bacterium | reverse complement strand
TCGGCTTCTTCACGTTGTTACGCGGCAACGCGTTTGCTGCGCACGCGATCCCCAACGGGTCGTTCGCCGGCGCCGCCGGCGCCGCCGTGGTTGGCGTCAGTGCGCTGGTCGGCCTTGGTGCGTTCTCGATCGTGGCGGCCCTCAGCATCGGCGGGCTGTCGCTGCGCGGACGTCGCGATGTCGCCACCGCGCTGATGCTGACGTTCGCGCTGGGGCTCGGTTCGCTGTTCCTCAGCGTCGGACCGGCGACCAACGCTTCACTGGTCTACTCGCTCCTGTTCGGCGAGGTGCTGGGGATCGCTAGCAACCAGGTGCTCCCAACGCTGGCGCTGGCCGTGGCTGGCCTGCTCGCGATCGCGCTGCTGTACCGCCCGCTGCTGCTGTCGACCGTGCTGCCCGAGGCTGCCCGCGCGCGCCACGTCTCGATGACGCTGGTCGAGTTCCTGTTTCTCGGGCTGCTCGCGCTGATGACAACGATGACGGTCCCGGTCGTCGGCACGCTGCTGATCTTCAGCCTCACGATCGGTCCACCGTCAGCCGCCCGCGCGTTCGCTGACCGTCCGCCGCTGGCGATCCTGCTGTCGATCGCGGTCGCGCTCGTGACGGTCTGGGCGGCGATCGCCGCCTCATACTGGACCGACTACCCGGTCGGCTTCTTCGTCGGCTCGATCAGCGCCGCCGGCTACCTCGTCGGGCGCGCCTGGACGGCTCACGCCCGTGGCCACCCCTCCGCGCGCTGGTAGATTTGAATGACTCCGTGGTGGGCGTAGCTCAGCTGGTAGAGCTCCTGGTTGTGGTCCAGGCGGTCGTGGGTTCGAGTCCCATCGCTCACCTCTAGGTCCACGAAGGCGGTGGAGATCACTTGCTGTGTCTCGATCTCGATACTCGAACTCGATTGCCAGCAGTCGTGCTTCAGGACGAGCTTTCGCTCTACCAAGCTGCTACCAAGCGAGATTGATCGATATGGGACCGCAAGACGGGGCCCTTCGAGTTGTAGTTGCCTAGGGGTATGGAGGTACGGCGACTGATGGCCGCCTGCTCTACCGGGACAGGGGTTGGGAAGACGATCTGATCCCCGGCCGCGTGACCCGATCCACTTTGCGAAGACGGCGACGTCGATCGAGGTGATCCGAGCGTGCCGGACCGGTCGATCCCTACCGGTCGATCCCTTCTAGCCATGGCACGACCTGGAGCAGGCGCACGCGACGATCGAGCGCTGTTGGCTGCGGTGCCTGACGGCGCGTCAGCGCAGCGCGTGCCAGGCATCGACTGTAGTTGCCGCTTTGTCCGCGAGGAGCATCACGTCCGAGCCGAGGACGATTGCGGTTGCGCCGCGCTCTCGCCAGCGACGAGCGTCATCGAGGTCGGCGACGAACACCGACAGTCGCTGTCCACTGTCGCGGATCAGCTCCGCGGCTTGCTCGAGCGCCATCTGCACCTCGGGATGCCCGATGTCGCCAGGATGGCCGAGATCGCACGAAAGGTCGACTGGGCCGAGAAACCACGCGTCTGGCGGGCGGTCGACAGTGAGTAGATCAGGAAGGGCCTCGATCCCGGCGCGAGTCTCAATCTGGGCGATCAGCACGGTTTCTTCTCGGAGACGATCGAGATACGCGTCAGGTGCGCGGCCGAACCCAGCGGCGCGGTGCGAGAACGACAGCCCGAGCTCGCCGAGCGGCGGGAGCGTGATTGCGCTTCGGGCGCTGATCACGCGGTACGGGGACGTGACGCCGGTCACCTGAACACCGGCTGCGCCGCCCTCCAGCGCCGCGCCACCCTCCAACACCTGGCCCAGTCCGATTCGCACGAGCACGGGCACAGAGAAGATCGCGGCGGCCCGAATGATCTCTGGGATCGTCGCGCGGGTCTGAGTCGAGTGTTCGAGATCCGCGATCAGGTAGTCAAACCTCGCCGCAGCGAGCGACTCGGCGATCGTCGAGTCGCTCGACTTGACGAAGGTTCCTAGCAACGGCTCACCGTCGAGCAGTCGCTGACGGAGCGGGCGTTTCAGAGCGCCTGCTCCCGGGCGGCGTAGTCCTCGCGGCGCGGGGTGAAGATGTTCAAATCCACCGCTGACTCGTCTCCGATGGTCTCCGCGAAACGCTCGACCTGCGGCGGCGCGACGAGCATGTCGCCGGACTTCGTATCGACCACGTCGTCTCCGACGGTGAAGCGGATGTGTCCAGAGACGACAAACACGATCTGCTCGCAGGGATGCGAATGCCGAGCTGGCATGTGCCCTCGCTGAGCGTCGTCCAGGCCAGCGTTGCGCCGTCTGCCGTGAACAGCTTGCGCGTGACGCCCTCTCACGGATGTTGGTCCGAGACGGCCATGGCTGGCGAACTTGATGCGGGCATCATCGGCGAAGTCTATAGGACTTTGATTAGCATATATAAAATAGTGGATCGGGTTCCACGAAAAGAATGCCCACATCATCCAGCAATGTGCTATATCATCTCGATATTCCTATAGGATCTGTCTCAAGCGTGGATGGCTGGGTGATCGGGCGGTGCCGGATTACCGGCGGCTCGGGTCGAGTGAGGAGAGCGAATGTCAGTGAGGAAGTCACTGGGGGAGCGCGGACACCCGGAGTGGATCTGTGGGATGCGATGATCGCCCACGATCAGATCCGACAACCACTACCTGGCAGCGAAGCTTCCGAGCCTGGGATCGGAGCCTTCGAAGATGCTTACAACCTTGACCTCCACACGGAGGTTGAGCTGGCTCCACGCCAAGCGCTAATGCTGGGGTGTAGGCGCAATGCAAGTGAGAAGACGTTCGGCCTGATTGCGAGAGGAAAAGATGGAAAGCGCAACATCGACAACTTCTGATGCCACGAGCACAAGTGGCTTGTTTGTACGGAACTCAACCGGCCTCGTGCGGGAGATGTCCCAGCGCGACAACATGTTCCTTGCTGCATTGAACGGAGCCCCGGCAGCCTTCCTAGCCCTTACTATCTTCTTTGTCTTCTCAGGTCTACCGAGTGGCAACCTATACATTGCAGCACTGCTGACCTTGCCCCTAGTGTGGGCGTTCAGCTACGCCTTTGGCTTCATGACTGCCGCCATCCCGCGATCAGGTGGCGACTACACGATCAATACGCGCGTCCTATCACCGGGTATAGGCCTGATCTCTTCGTTCTGCATGGTGGTCGGTGGAGTTGCCCTGTCACTCGCATACTTGGGACGGTTCGCTGCTACACTTGCGCTCGCTCCGGGACTCCAGACGATCGGAGTGGTCGCAGACAGTCACACCATCTTCCGCTGGGGGACCGACGTTGCGATGCACAAGGGCTGGTGGTTCGCCGTCGGCATGTTCGTCTTCGTCATTGCTGCCACTGCCCACTTCAACGGTCCGAAGTGGGTGCGCCGAGTCCTAGGTACGTGTTTCATCACGAGTACCACGGGATTGTTGGTCGCCACGATCTTGGCGGCGTTCACCTCGCGTCACGGGTTCGCGACCGACTTCAACGCGACAGCCCGGGCCTTCACGGGCTCCTCGAACAGCTACGCCGCTGTGCTGGCTGCGGGCGCCAAGGCAGGCGTCAAAGTGAGCTCTGGGTTCTCGTGGAACTACACCCTCGCGATCATCGGCGTCTGGGCGACGAGTCAGGTCTACACGTACTTTGCGTCATTCGCCGGGGGTGAGCTCCGACAGGCGAATTCTCGGTGGACAGCCCATCGCATGGCCATCGGCGGGACATTCTCGATCCTGTTCGAGATCTTCTGCATCTTCTTCCTGCTCCACTCTTGGGGCCGGCCATTCCTCACGGATGCCTTCGGCGGTGGGTTCCCGGCGGCACTGGGCTCCTCGCCAGCCTATTTCACCTTGAGCGCCTTCCAGGTCGGTAACCCCATCTACGCCGTCCTGATCTGTCTGTCGTTCTTCTTGGTGTTCCCGATGTTCGGAACTGTCGGATTCTTGGCGCTGACACGGATCCTGTTCGCGTACTCGTTTGACGGGATCCTTCCGGCAAAGGTGGCGACCGTCTCGAAGCGGACGAACGCTCCGACGGTTGCGATTGGGACGGCCTTTGTGATCCTGGCGTTGTTCCTCGCGTGGGCTGTGTTCATCGCGACCAACGCGTTGCAGGTCGTCGTCTACGCCACGGTCATCCAGATGGTCGCCATGTCACTCGTCGGGCTGGCGGCTGCGGTATTTCCGTGGCGTCGGCCGCAGCTGTTCCGAGCCAGCGGGACGACCGCCACCTTCCGCCGTGTGCCGCTGGTCGTGATCGCCGGGGTAGCGGCAATCCTGAGCGGAATCCTGATCGTGTTCATCTTCTTCCGCTACCCCTACTTCGGGCTGGCTGACAAGGGCAAGTTCTTTGCTTGGTTCGGAGGCACGGTTGCTGCCGCGCTGATTTACTACTGGACGGTCCGGATCATTCGCCGCCGGAAAGGCACGGACATCTCACTTGTCTATGCTGAGATCCCGCCTGAATAGTGGCATGGGTGAGGACACACCGCGCTGATGACCCCGAGTACGCATTCTCTCCGGCGTGATTGCCGACGGAGCTAGCCAGGAGCTGCTGCGTCGCGCTGCGAGCGGTGGTAGGCCAGGATGAGGCTGGGATCACTGCGTCGCGGTGCAGCTCAGCCACGGGGTGAGGCTAACGGTGCGCTGAAGCTCTATTACGCATCCGACTTGCATGGGGCCGAACCATGCTGGCGGAAGTTCCTGGGAGCAGCGCGATTCTATGGTGCAGATGCGCTGATCATGGGCGGGGATATCGCCGGGAAGGCGATCGTTCCGATCGAGCTCACCGCGAACGGAAGGTTCTGCGCCGATTTTCTGGGCGAGCGGCACGAGGGAGTCGCCGAGGACGAGCTGGCGGAGCTCGAGGCCGCGGTCCGGTATAACGGCTTCTATCCCTATGTCGCCGGGAAGGACGAGATCGCGCGCTACCGGGTCGATGACCGGGCTCGGGAGCGGCTGTTTCAGCGCGTGATGGTGGATGAGGCCCGCCGGTGGATGGAGCTCGGCGATAAGCGCAGCCTCGAGAATCGGGTGCCCATCTACATCATGGCCGGGAACGACGACCCGTGGGTGCTCGACGATGTGCTGGGCGCGGCGGAGCACGTCGTGGGCAGTGAAGACCGTGTGGTCCGAATCGGCGAGCACGAGATGATCTCGTGCTCGTACGCCAACCCGACGCCGTGGAACAGCCCGCGCGAGCTGCCCGAGGACAAGCTGTACGATCGGCTAAAGCGAATGGCCGCGGAGCTCGAGGCTCCCAAGCGGGCAATCTTCAACCTCCACGCCCCACCGTTCGACAGTGGGCTCGATACCGCCTATCAGGTCAACGATGACCTAACCCTCGCGACCACCCGAGGCGGCGAGCCGATCGAGATTCCGGTCGGAAGTCACGCCGTTCGGCAGGTGATCGAGGAGTACCAGCCACTGTTGGCACTCCACGGGCACATCCACGAGAGCCGCGGGGTTGCGCACCTAGGCCGCACCCTGTGCATCAATCCGGGGTCTGAGTACAACACGGGACGCATCCACGGCGCGCTCGTGAGGCTCGGGACCGATGAAGTGCTGTCCCAGCAGTTCGTCGTTGGGTAATCGGACTGCTGCGTCAGCCCGGTGGCGAGATTGGGCCACCGCCACGCAGTGGCCGGAAGAATTCAGCCAGGTCGCCAGCGAACAGCTCGGGCTCCTCCGTCGGGAGGAAGTGTCCACCGCGCGGCACGATCGACCAACGAGCCACGTTGTACTGAGCGTCAGCGAGACTGCGCGGCGGGATGCCGTGTGGCTCCGCCTCTGAGAGGTAGAAGCCGGCGGGACCGGGCACCGCTCCTGCCGGTGGCCGTGGGCCCGGAGCGAGTCCGCTTGCGGTGTAGGTGAGCATCGAGGCGCCGAAGTTACCCGTGATCCAGTGGAGCATTACATGAGTCAGCAGCTGGTCTGCGCCGAACCGAGCGATCGGATCCTCGGCGTCGTCGGCCCACGCCGCCCACTTCTCGACGATCCACGCGGCCAGCCCGACGGGTGAGTCGTTGAGTCCGATCCCCGCGGTCCGCGGCTTGGTGCGTTGAATGTGCGCGTAGCCGCCCTCGAGGTCCCACCAGTCGCTCTCGCGCCTCAGCCATTCCTGCTCCTCCTCGGAGAGAGGCGCAGCATCGTTCGCCTCGGGTGAGGTGATCGCGTTGTAGGTCAGGTGCAGCCCAACCACCGCGTGGGGCTGTTGCGCTCCCATCCACGCGCTTATGCGTGAAGCGATGTCGCCGCCGGAGACGCCGTAGGATTGATAGCCCAGCGCGAGCATCAGCCCGTGGAAGCGGCGCGCCATCCGAGCGGCGCTGGCGTCGGCCAGCTCGCGCGGGGGGCTGCTGAATGGGTACCCCGGGAGCGACGGCACGATCACGTCGAAGGCGTCCGACGGATCGCTGCCGAAATCGGCCGGACGGGTAAGCAGGTCGATCGCCGGAAGCACCTCGGCGAACGTGCTCGGCCATCCATGCCCAATCAGGACTGGAAGCGGCATCGGCCCCTGCCCTCGTGCGCGAACCGCGTGCACATCCAAGCCATCGACTTCGACCAGGATATGCTCGAACCGGTTGAGCTCCGCCTCGACCTGCCGCCAGTTGAAGTCGTCACGCCAGTAGTCCATGAGCCGTTGCAGCGCGGCGCAGTCAACCCCGAGCCCAGGCTCTTCAAGTGGGAACCCCAAAGCACGCGTCGACTTCAGACGGTGCCTGAGATCGGAAAGCGTCTGCGTCGGAACGTCGACGTGGAACGGGCGGACCGTCCCGATTGATGGGATGTCATTCAGCTGCGCCACGGCGACGGAACGATGGGCCTCAGAACGCGAGCTGCCGCGCAGCACCGCGCCACGAGCTCATGCGCCCGAACGTCGCCGGCGGCGTTGTGATGGACGCCGCGGCTCGTCCTTGTCGGCATGTTCCAGGAGCCACGCCCCGGCCCGACGCTTCTGTTGGCGCAGCAACTCCGCGGCTTTGTCGCCATCACCCACGACCAGCGCCTCGTAGATGCCGCGGTGCTCCGCTGCCGACGCCCTCACGCTGTGAGCGTCTCCGACGAAGATTCGGCGGCACCAGTCGGTCGAGTTCCAGTAATCGCGGATCAACGCGAGCAGACGCTGGTACGGCTGGGCTTCGTAGATCGCAAAGTGGAACTCGCGATTGAGCTCTCCGTAGTCCTCGACGCGCCCTTCTCGTTCGGCCAGCTCCATCTCCTCCAGCAGCTCGCGGAGATGGTCGAGCTGATCGCGATTGATCGATCGCGATGCCCGGGTTACCGCCAGCGCCTCGAGCTCACCCCGGATCGCGAACATCTCCTCGATGTCGTGCGGGTGCAGCGTGGTAACGACGGCGCCCTTGTGCGTCTCGAACTCGAGCAGACCCTCGGCCTCGAGACGCTTGACACCCTCTCTGACCGGAATGTCGGAAAAGCCAAGCTCGGCGGCGATCCGGCTGATGCGCACCCGCTCACCAGGTTTCAGCTCGCCCAGCAGGACTCGCTCGCGCACATACTCACACGCCACCTCCGCCTTGCTTCGGGGAGCAGGATACCTCAGGCTTGGGGTCGCGCTCATACCAACATCATACGCAAAGTCTATAGGCTTGCACTACCGTATATAAAATCGTGGCGCGGACTGCTTCGCCCGAAAGGCTGCCGGCGCCATCGCGCAGGGCTCGCACACTGGTCCGAGGGGGTTACGACCTGCACGTCCACGTCGCTCCGGACCTGATTCAACGACGGATCGACGACGTATCGCTCGCGCGTCGCTGCATCGACTGCGGGCTCGCCGGATTTGTGCTTAAGTCCCACTACCAAGTCACGGCCGAACGTGCCGCCGTCGCGGGCGGAATTGTCTCAGGGGTCGACGTGATCGGGGCGATCACGCTCAACTCGTCGGTCGGAGGGCTTAGCGCCCTTGCGGTGGAGATCGCGGCTCGGTCGGGCGCCCGGTTCCTGTGGATGCCGACGTTCGATGCTGTCAACGAAACCGCTGGGCGCGGTCTCCCAGTCCCGGGTGAAACACTCCCCGTCTGGGCGCAACTGCAGTTCGAGCTGCGCGCGGACGGAGTCAAGTCCCCGTCGATCACCGTGCTCGACGAGGACGGCAGGCTACGGTCAGACGCTCGGGAGGTGATTGCGGTCGCGGCACGCCACCGACTCGTGCTCGGGACTGGCCACCTCGGGCGCGACGAGATCTTCGCAGTCGTGGACGCGGCGACCGAGCTCGGGGTTGAGCAGATCGTCATCACCCACCCAGACTTTCCGTCCCAGGATTTGTCGATTGACGATCAGCGCGTGCTTGCCGGTCGCGGCGCGTGGATCGAACGCTGCTTCGCGACCGCCCATAACGGACGAGTCCAGTGGGAGCGACTGTTCGAGAGCATCTCGGCAACCGGCCCGGGTCGCTCGTTCCTGTCGAGTGATCTCGGACAGATTACGAATCCGCCCGTCGAGGACGGCCTCGCGCTATTCGCCGATCGCCTGCTCGACGCCGGCTTCGCTCCCGACGACGTTCGCACGATGGCTGTCGTCAATACGCGGCGGCTCGCCGGCGTCGACGAGCCGATAGCGGAACCCTCCTAGCTGCTATAGAATCCAGATTATTCTATATGATATTGCTCTAGATAGATGGACTTTCTCGGCGATCTCGCGACGACCGGCGCGGATCGGGTGAAGGTCAGCAAGGAGAGAGCTCATGGAAAGACGCAGCATTCTCGCTCCCGGTCTGCACCGATCGGACGGCACCAGATGACCGCGGAGATGCGCCTCTATGCCTTCCACTGTGGCGGCGATCTGTCCGACATGGCCGGGTTCGACCCGTTCGACGAGCACGTGGGGTCGAAGGTCTACAACCCTTACTTCTTCTTCCTGATCACGCATCCGCAGGGCACGCTGGTGTTCGACAGCGGATTGCACCCGGCCCTCGTGACCGATCCGGCGTCGCGGCTGGGCCCTGACGCGGCGTCTTTCCGCCTCCAGCTCGGTCCCGACGATCACATCGCAGCAAGGCTCGCAACCCAGGGCTTGACGCCGGCCGACGTCGACATCGTCGTCCAATCCCATCTGCACTTCGACCACGCCGGCGGACTCGAGGCGCTTCGACACGCTCCTGTGCTGGTGCAGCGCCGGGAGCTCGCGTTCGCCTTTGATCCACCCGTCTACCAGCGTGACGTGTACGCACGAGCGGACTTCGACCATGACCTCGAGTGGCGAGAGCTGGATGGCGACCACGACGTCTTCGGCGACGGCCGGGTGATGATCCTGGCCACCCCGGGACACACGCCGGGACATCAGTCACTGCTCGTGAAGCTCGACAGCCAGGTAGTGATCCTCCTCGCCGACGCGACCTATCTGCTCGACAAGATGCGCGCTCGCAGGCTGCCGGCGATCCTCTGGAATCCCGACGAGATGGTCGCTTCTTGGGAGCGCCTGGAAGAGCTCGAGCGCGAGCGCGATGCACTCCTCTTGTCGACGCACAACCTCGACTACCGTACGCAGATGAAGCTCGCACCGGAGGATTGGTACGCGTGAGCGCCCACCGGACCGTCGAACGAGCGACATGACGAAACAAACTACGCCGGACGCGGCTGTGCCAGATGCTCAACCGACACTCTTAGAAGAGGCGGAAGCTTTGATCCGGCGGCTTGCCGAAGGTCACGTGGTTGGGCGCCTGCTAGGGGGTGTCGCGGTCGCAGTTCGCTGTCCGGCCGCGCGCGACCCGTCGCCGCTCGCGCGTAGCTACTCGGACCTCGACATAGTCGTGACGCGTCCGTCTCGGCGTCACCTCTCCTCGGTGCTCGCCGCGCTCGAGTTCACCGCGGCCGAGCGATTCAACGCGATGAACGGCCACTCGCGCCAGCTCTACACGAGCAGGGACGGCGTCGATCTGGATGTCTTCATCGAGCAGTTCAGGATGTGTCACGAGATCGACCTCAAGCGCCGGCTCGAGGTCGATGAGACAACGCTGCCGCTTGCCGACCTTATGCTGACGAAGCTTCAGGTGGCAGAGCTGACCGAGAAGGACATTCGGGACTGCGTCGCGCTCGCGCTCGATCACGAGTTCACCGACACCGACGCAGGCATCAACGTGACCCGCATCTGCGAGATCGCGTCCAACGATTGGGGCTGGTGGCGGACCGTGACCGAGAACCTTGGCAGGGTCGCAGCGCATGCCAGCGGGCTCGGGCTGTCCGCCGAGGCGGCGCAGAGGGCCACTGCCAAGGTCACCCTCCTGCTCGAGCAGCTCGAGCAGGCACCGAAGAACCTGCGGTGGAAGGCCCGGGCTCGGCTTGGGGACCGCGTCCCGTGGCGCGACGAGCCCGACGAGAAGCGGAAGTGATCGGAGCGCGGACGCGGTGAGAGACGCCAAGTACGACGTTCTGTTCGAGCCGGTCAGGCTCGGCCCGAAGGT